>JAJTGQ010000168.1 GCA_021299455.1 Flammeovirgaceae bacterium
GCGAACGAAACGAGCTGAAGTAGTAAAGCTGTTGATGTGGGAGATTGGAAAATCCTTGAAGGATTCAGAAAAAGAATTTGATCGCACTTGCGATTATATTGTAGAAACCATCAAAGCGCTCAAAGAGCAAGACAGAAGATCTGCGAACTTAATCGAAGAACAAGGTTTTCTCGGGCAAATAAGGAGAGTGCCGCTGGGCGTTGCGCTTTGTATGGGTCCTTTTAATTATCCGCTTAACGAAACTTTCACTACGCTAATACCGGCCCTCATCATGGGTAATACCGTAGTTTTTAAACCTGCTAAATACGGAGTATTACTAGTAAAACCTTTACTGGAGGCGTTCCGGGAGAGTTTCCCTGCCGGAGTCATTAACATTATTTATGGCCGTGGACGTGACACAGTTGGCGCCTTAATGGAAACAGGAAAGATTGACGTGTTTGCTTTCATCGGCACAAACAAAGGAGCAAACGATTTAAAAAGACTCCACCCCAAACCACACCGCTTGCGCTCCATTCTTGGGCTAGATGCAAAAAACCCCGCCATCGTTTTATCAGATGCCGATTTGACAAACGCTGTTGCCGAGTGTATCACCGGTTCACTTTCATTTAACGGTCAGCGCTGCACGGCACTCAAAATTTTATTTGTACATCAATCTATCGTAGCCGAATTCACAAAGCGTTATCTCGAAGAGTTGAAAAAGTTGAAACCCGGTATGCCGTGGGAAGCGGGAGTTGGGCTAACGCCTTTACCTGAACCCGGTAAGACTGACTATTTGAAAGGACTTGTAGACAACGCGAAGCTACATGGCGCAAAAGTGATGAACGAAAATGGAGGTGAAATTTTCCAATCGTATTTTCACCCAGCCGTTTTGTATCCGGTAAACGAAAAGATGAATATCTATCACGAAGAACAATTTGGTCCCATCGTACCCATCGTCCCCTTTACTGACGATGAAGAGCCCATAAACTATTTACTGAACTCACAGTTTGGGCAGCAGGCCAGCTTGTTTGGAAAAGATTCGAAGCGGTTGGCAAAGGTGATGGATGCATTGGTAAACCAAGTGGGTCGAATAAACCTGAACACCCAATCGCAACGCGGACCAGATACGTTTCCGTTCAATGGAAGAAAAGACTCAGCAGAAGGAACTCTTTCGATTGCAGATGCACTGAGGGTGTTTTCAATCCGCACGATAGTTGCTACAAAGGGCACCGATGACAACAAACAAATTTTTAATTCCATTATCCGCAACCGCGAGTCAGACTTTTTGAGTACGGATTATATTTTATAGGATAAATGGAAACCGAGAATAACATTGAGTCAGAAAAATCATGCGCTGAATTACTGACTTATATATTTTCTGATTTCGAAAACTTTCTGAAACGAATCGCCCCAGATGGGTGGAATAACTCCGAATTTAGAAAGTTCTATCATCCAACACCAGAACAACAATTTGATGAATACAAAACACTATCAAACAACCTAGCCAAGCTGTCGAAAAAACCCATTACTGATGGCGATAAAACACTACTCGATTTTCAAAAAGAATATGTAGATGAGCCAGCGAAAGAACCAGAAGAGTGTATTGAAATATTGGGCAATGCAGTGTATGATGTTTTCTCCAACAATCACGAAGTAATTAGTGCATCCAAAAAAGTTTATGACCTTGGCTCTATGCGCGGAAGCGCAGGCTCTATTGCAGATTTTTTAAATTCGTTTTTTACAGAGTATCGATTCAATTTCGATTACATCGATTTTTATATGGGGACAATATTTTTGCGAGAACGCGCAGACATGACACCTTTCTATGAGTATGTTTTTAACAAACTGAAAGAAAAAGATTGTTCGTGGAAATACTCCTTTCCCCGACTTTATCTTTTAGATTTCAAAAAAGCACAAGAAGTAGACACATCTCCCGAAAAGTATAACCCAGAAGAGTCGTTGCTAAAAGAACTAGAGAGGAAGAAAGAAAAAGATAAGATCGAAAAAATGCGTCAAGAATTAGATGACGCATACCTAGAAGAATTGGAAGAAGCAAAATATAAACCACTCCCTAAAGTTGTGCAAGCATATAAGAATATCTTTGGTTTTTTGCCAGAAGGTTTTCTTCAATAATTTAATCTTATTCAAATAGTATACAGGCCTTTCTTTCAGAAGAGTAATTCCATTCCGTTAAGACATGTATCCTGCCAGATGATGATTTAGAAGATTACTGCGGATGATAAATCGCCTTCGCTTCCTTAAAAACCTCCTCTTTGTTGAGTGTCATCGGCTTTGTTTTCTGCTGCACAAACAATTCTATTTGCTGCCCGCAACAACACAATTAGGCCGCAAATTCTCATTCCTTATTTTTTTGTTTGTAAAGCACTACTACTTCAAGTGCTGTGAACGCACCATAACAACCCAGATAAAAAACCGCATTGCTATTTGCCCCAGCCGGATCCAACTTCAACAGAATAACGATAGCTACACCACTAAGAATAATTTTTAAAATAACAGACATCAAAAAAGCCCTGACAAATTCAGTTGGGTCAACTTGTGTGATTCTGTGAAGCATAAAGTAGACTAAAACGGTAATCAAGGCAAATGCGAGCAATATTTCCATCCAATAGGAAGGTGCCCGATTAACGAGAGAATAGAGTTCTAACAATCTTACTGTTAAACCAATCAACGTGGCCAATAGCAGTGTCAGTCCGGTAAAAAAAAGAAAACGCTTACTACTCATTGATGGATCGATAGATTCTATAGATCATTCCGCCAAAGGACGCAAAAACAAAAAGAAGTAAAAACAGCGGGAAGGTGAAAGAAAAATACTGGTCAATTTTAAAACCGAGCCACCCAAAAAATCCGATGGTGGCCAATAGCTGAATCCCAAGGCTGCTGTACTTTAGAAATAGGTTGGGTTCTTTCTCTCGACTCATGATACTACTTTATGATTTGCCTAGGTGTCTTGTTAGAAAAGATACATAGTACGCAGTAAAACAAAAAGCTGTGGGTTGGTGCCCACAGCTCTGCTTGTTCAATTATTTTCTTCGGATTTCCGGTAGTCTTAAATTAGTTCAACCGAATCTCTTGCGCATGTGGGGTTCTAGCGCCATTCTCTCCCAATTTAATATCTTTAATAGGAGATCCCATTTTACAGCTACCATTAAAAAGCGCACCGGGCTCTACTACTAATTTGCCCGTGCTAATATCTCCGTGAATCACGGCAGTAGATTTCAATACCAACAATTCAGAAACGTCAATTCTTCCTTTCACCTCTCCCTCCAGGTCAGCATTTTGTGCGATGATGTTGCCTTCCACATGACTGGCATTGCCTAATGCGATCTTTGACTTTGACTTGATGTTTCCTATAATACGACCCTCGATGCGTATGTTGCCGTATGTCTCAATATTTCCTTCCAATACTGTTCCCTTACCAATTACGTTACTGGAATTGCTGATTTCGTCAGCGGCTCTTTTTTGCTCTTTAGAAGTTAGCATGGCATGTAGTTTAAAAAGTTACAAATTCTTGGGGGTCAAGTGAATTGCCGTTGTGCCACAGTTCAAAATGTAAATGTGATCCATCGGTCATCTCTCCACTGTTGCCAACTATAGAGATAATTTCCCCTGCGTTGACAAAACTACCAACTTTTTTTAATAATCCCGCATTGTGCTTATACACCGAGACGAGGTTTCCCCTATGCTGTACTGCAATAACGTACCCAGAATCCTGGGTCCACGAGGCCAACACCACTGTTCCTTCTGCTACGCACTTGACTGGCTCATTGGTTTTTGCCACGATGTCCACACCGAAATGGAGCTTTTTAGCGTCATACTTATCACTGACAAAACCAGAAATGGGGGTAAAGAAGAAGAAACCCTGTAGTTCCCTGTACTTACGATCATTCAGGGAAACCACCGAAAACTCGGTTTGCTCAAACTCCTTTCTGAATTGGGAGTCCTCGGCTGTTAACTTCAAGTCGGCCGTTTTCTTTACCGGCATATTATCACCACCCAATAGCTTAACCGGATCGACAAATCCGCTAGTGGTATCTCCACTAAGGATTCGCTGCAAATTCTGAATAAAAAGATCCTTACGGTCGACCTCGAGAGAGAGCGAGTCAACCTTGATAGCTAAAGCATATAACTTCTTGTTTTGCTCCGTCTGCTCGTATTTCGGGTCAAACCATTTAGAAAGCAAGGTCTTTGATAAAAAAAGACTGCCCACAAAAATCACCAGAAATGCGGCAGCTGCTACCAATAAAAACTTCGCGTAGGTAAAACCAAAGGAAGTTTTCTCAGCAAGATTATCTTCATTACGAATAACCAGTTGGTATTTGTTGGTCAATCGCTCCGATATGGTTTTCTTTGGTTTCAAACTCGTTTTTTTGCAAAATTAGGCAATCCCAACAATATATGATTGATTCACAGTTTTTTACATTTACAATAAGGATCGAAGTTGCCCGTTAAGATTAGTTCATGAGATTGGTTACAAGTAGTGTATGGATAAGGTTGGCAGATAGTAGCAAGCTGCTTTTTCCAATTTTCATTCTTGCGCTAGCTGCTTGTTGGTTTTCGGGTTGCTCCATCGAACAAAACACAATTACGAGCAATGCCTTCCATAACCTGACCGCTCATTACAATGGCTACTATTACGCCCGCGAAAAAGCGCGTGAAGTTGAAAAAACAATTTTAAAAACACTGGATGACGACCCGACCCAGGTATTGCGCATTTTTCCAGCGCTAGATACCGTAAAAGCAAAAAGTTACAAAAAAGACACCGATGAAATCATCAAGATGGCGTCCATCTCAATTCAACGCCATCCCAACAGTAAATGGGTAGACGACAACTACGTGATGGTGGGTCTTGCACGTTTATATGCTTGTGATTTTCAAAATGCTATCCTCACATTCAAGTACGTCAACACAAAAAGTCCTTCCTACGAAACGCGCCATACTGCGTTGCTTTATTTGCTGCGAACCTTTACGGAGCAGGGAGATTTTGACCGGGCTGAAGAAGTTTTTCGATTTCTGGATAAGGAAAAACTGATCAGCAAACAGAACGCAAAAAAGCTGTACCTGGAGAAAGCCTACTTTTACCAAATTCGAAATGATTATGATAACATGGTGCAAAATCTTTCGAAGGCCGACTCACTTTTATCGCGAGTAGATCGAAAAGGAAGGATCTATTTTATCATTGGCCAAGTCTACCAAAAGCTTGGTTTCAATTCAGAGGCCTACAACTTCTACCGGAAATGCCTGGCAACCAATCCCGACTATGAGATTGACTTCTATGCACGATTGAACATGGCACAAGTTGCTCGCCTGCAAGATAAACGCGATGTGCGTTTGGTGCGAAAGCAATTTGACAAAATGCTTACAGATAGCAAAAACCTGGAGTTCAAAGACAAAATTTATTTTGAGTGGGGAGAGTTTGAGCGCAAGCAAGGAAATTTAGCAGAGGCTATATCCAACTATAAGTACGCGGCCCATGCCGGCAAAAGCAAACGAATCCAAGGCAACGCTTATCTTCGAATCGGTCAGCTTCAATTCGATTCGTTGAAAAAATACAGTCTCGCAAAACTATACTATGACAGCGCAGTTGGCGCACTGCCAAAAGACTTTGAAAATTATGAAGCGATCAAAAAACGTCAAAAAATCCTTGGCGAATTTGCAGGCTACACAGAGACGATTGCTCTCAACGACAGTCTTCTTACCCTCGCTTCGTTTGATTCCCTAACGCTTCGAAAGAGACTTGATTCTGTTTTTGCCGCCCGCGACAAAAAATTAGCAGCGTTAAAAAAGAAACGAAAAAAAGCTGAAAGTGGAACTTCGGGAGGTGGGAACCAAAACAATTCATTCTTCAACAACGCTCCTTCGAGCGCCACTTCTGATTGGTATTTTGGGAATAGTGCACTAGTCGCAACGGGGCAAAATGAGTTTCAACGGATTTGGGGTGGCGTGGCACTGGAAGACAATTGGCGAAGATCCAACAAAGCAACGGTGACGCCCGATGCCACAGGGGTTTCTTTGCGAACTGCCGAGGAGTTACCAAAAAATACTGCAGTGGCTAGTGTGGAGAAGCCAGAAGAAAAATTGGACGAAGCCGGCCAACTAATTGCCCAATTACCCACCACTGACAAGCAAAAAGAAGAAGCATTGGCAGCGATTGAAAAGGCCTATTTCAAGTTGGGTGACTTGTTTTATTTTCAGCTCGATGAAAAACAAAATGCTGCTGCATCCTATGAAAAACTGTTGAGCCGGTTTCCCTTATCTGATTTTAGACCAGAAGCCCTTTACAAACTCTATCTTATCCACCAGGAGACAGATGCAGAGAAAGCTGGGGCGTATGCACAACAGCTGAAAGATGTCTACCCCAATTCTACATTCGCAAAAATTTTGGTTAATCCAAACTACCTAAAAGAGACAAGTGTTGCGGCCGAAAAACAAAAGTTGAT
This sequence comes from Flammeovirgaceae bacterium, assembly GCA_021299455.1. Taxonomy (GTDB): domain Bacteria; phylum Bacteroidota; class Bacteroidia; order Cytophagales; family Cyclobacteriaceae; genus ELB16-189. The sequence goes on from JAJTGQ010000168.1 coordinate 6,438, forward strand.
TTACAAAGAAGCTTACAGCTACTTCCAACAAGACAATCTGCGCATGTCGCGCGAAAAAATAAATCAGGCCCTTCAAGTGGGAGAAACAGGATTTACTCCTCAGCTTGAATTATTAAAGGTATTGATTACCGGTAAAACGGAGGACGTTACTCGTTATCAATTCGAGCTGGAGAGTTTTATCAAGCGCTACCCTGCTGAGTCGACTAAAGCATACGCGGAACAGTTGTTGGCCGCTTCAAAGGCACTGCTGGAAAAACTGGAGAAGGCAAAAGGAATTCGGTATAGTGCAAACGTGGAGGGCACCCACTATTTTGTTACCTTATATACCACCAGTGACCGAATCACCAACACGGTGGTGGATGCGTTGGAAAAGTTCAATGAAACACAGTGGGCAAAGCTTAAACTAACGACCAGTAACCTGGCATTGAATGATGAGAAGTTGGTCACCATGGTTGTCGAGTTCCCCGACCGCGAAACAGCACTCAGTTATTATGACAAGTTTCTCGCCCAACTATCGATCGCAAAGCCATTTTCCAACTATAAATTCTATAATTTTGTAATCACTAAAGATAATTTCCAAACCTTCCACCGAACCAAGGCACTCGATGAGTACCTCACGTTCTTCAACCGAAACTATCAAAAACAAAATCAATAAACTGTTTCAGATAAAGAAACCCTGGATACCCAAGGCAATCAAGTAC
>JAJTGQ010000019.1 GCA_021299455.1 Flammeovirgaceae bacterium
AGTAAGAAAACCAAGTTGGTGATTTTCATTGTCAGGTCAGACGATAAATGTCTGACTCTGACCGCAAGCGTCACGAGGTTTAACCTTGACATCCGCCTCAGGCGGATCGTCAACCCCCTGGGCAAACTATGCATTCCTAATGCATAGTTTGGGTTTATGCAACTTAATCACAATAGCTCATTCGCCAAATTGGCCAGTTCTGAACGCTCACCTTTCTCAAGGGTAATGTGGGCATACAACTCATGGTCTTTGAGTCGGTCGATGATATAAGACAGCCCATTACTCTGCGAATCAAGATAAGGCGTATCAATTTGATGGATGTCACCTGTGAAAATAATCTTTGTGTTTTCACCCGCCCGAGTGATGATGGTTTTTACTTCGTGCGGTGTCAGGTTTTGAGCCTCGTCTACAATGAAAATGATATTTGAAAGACTGCGGCCGCGTATGTAAGCCAATGGAGTAATTACCAGCTTTTCATTTTGCACCATCTCGGTAATCTTGGCGTATTCTTTATCGCTTTCGCTGTATTGATTTTGAATAAACTTTAAATTATCCCACAACGGCTCCATGTAGGGATTCAACTTCGATTTGATATCTCCCGGTAGATACCCAATATCCTTATTGCTGAGTGGCACGATTGGTCGGGCGAGATAGATTTGCTTGTATTCTCTTTTTTGCTCGAGTGCTGCTGCTAATGCGATCAATGTTTTTCCAGTTCCTGCTACACCTTGTATCGAAACCAGCTTGATCTCTGGTTTTAATACTGCATGAATGGCAAAGGCTTGTTCTGCGTTACGCGGTTTTACACCGTATGCTGTTCTCTTTTCCACTTGTTCGACCATGCCATTGGCAGAGTTATAAAATGCCAGCACTGATTTTTTTCCGTTGCGCAAAATATAGTAATGGTTTTTCAGTGGCTTCTGTTTCCCCAACACTTCGTCCGGGGGGCAATACCCTTTTTCATAAATAAGGTCAATCGCTTCAGAGGTAGCATTGTCCAGCGTAGTGCGCCCTGTATGGAGCGAACTGATATTCTCAATTTTACCCGTTGTATAATCTTCAGCGGTCAACCCCAATGCTTTTGCCTTTAGGCGGAGGTTAATATCTTTAGAAACGAGAATTACTTTGCGCCCCTTTTCTTCTTTTTGTAATACAAGGGCTGCATTTAATATTCTATGATCAGGCTTGTCTTCGTTAAATACTTTGTTGGCGTCTAGCGAACCAGTGCCGCCTGTATCCATTACCACTTTAAAGTTTCCTTTTCCCTTTCCATTGATAGGATTCCATTGGTGCAGCATTTGATCCTTCGCCAACTTATCAATGAGACGTATAAACTCTCTAGCTTCAAAATTCTTAGTGTCGTTTCCCTTTTTAAAGTTGTCCAACTCTTCTAAAACCGTAATTGGAATCCCAATGTCATGTTCATCGAAGTTGAGGATACTATTGTGTTCGAAAATGATAACAGATGTGTCGAGAACGAAAATTTTTTTTCCGGCCTTGCCTGCCCTCCGAACATCTTCGGTAGGCGGGCCGGCAGGCTGGTCCTTGTCTTTCTTTAGTTTGCTCATGGAAGGGGATGTACTGGCTTAGTTTTCAATTAAGATACAATACTCCTTCGCTAAAGCTACGGAGTATAAATAAAAATCGCGGAGATACGTTTCTCACAATGGTATTGAAAAGACCTTGTAAGTTTACCTGCCGGTGAGGTAGGTATGAAACGTTTCTTCGCGACATCAGTTCGATGCGATAAACTAAACAAAGCGGACGGAGAAAAGCAAAGATTTGGGTTGATCTTTTTGTTATCAAACAGATTCTTTATGCTCTTGCGTACAGATCACCTTTCTCGGTAGCTTCGATTTTTAGTACGTCTGCCAATACCAGCAAGATAAGTTTGCGAGAGGCCTTAAAGCGATTCAAACCCGTTAGCTCACGAAATTGAGGTAGCGTAATCGTTTTTTGATCAGCCAGGTATTTCATCAACTGTTGTTCATGTTCCCCGTACACAAACTTGATATCTTTTTTCTTTTTTTGTCTCCGTACAATTTCTTCCATTTCTGTGCTAGCCTTGATGCTCATATCTCTCACGCGAACATATGTTTCTGCTAAGCCGTCACTGCCGATGTAAAGATGGGGGCGCCTGTCGCTTTCTGAAACATCAAGTCGAATAATGAAACGATGGTCGGGAATAGCTACTAGCGAGAGATGGTAAGGGATGGGGGGCTTGCAGGTTGCCAGTAACGTGGAGACACCCATCCATTCTTCTTCAGGATACTTTAATCCAGAAATATTGCCATCATCATCTACGCCAATAAGAATAGTTCCTCCATGTGTGTTGGCGAAAGCGATCATTTCCCGAACAATTTTTTCGGGATGGGTTGCTCTTTTTTTGAATTCCAAATGGAGGCCTTCACTCTGGCACGTCAATCTCTTTAATTGGAGGAGTTGATCCTCATCCATTTTTACAGCTTCCCAATTCTTCATATCTACCCAGCTAACTAATTATTCTGAAAGAAAGTTATATTTTTTAAATTTGATGTATGGATGCTCTTACCCTTATTATTCCAAAAGAGGATAGCTTAACAGACGATGAGTTATTCAGAATTTGTTCAGCCAATAAAGAATTGCGAATTGAAAGAGATGAACTTGGCCAACTTATCATTATGTCTCCCGCAGGAAGCTTTTCAAGCAATAAGAATTTTATTTTAAACAGCATTTTTGGAGCTTGGGTAGAAGCCCATTCCAACTTGGGCGTGGGTTTTGACTCATCGGGTGGTTTTATTTTGCCCGATCGATCAATGCGCTCGCCAGACGCAGCTTGGATTAAAAAGGATCGATGGGAAGCATTGACATTAGAATCGCAGGAAAAATTTGCCCCTATTTGTCCGGACTTTATCATCGAACTGCGTTCTAAATCAGATAAGTTAAGCCAATTGAAAGACAAAATGGAAAAATGGCTTTCTAATGGTTGCTCATTAGCTTGGTTGATAGACCCTATCGAGCAAAAATCCTATATCTATATGCCCAATGAGCCGGTCACAGAGATCATAGGCTTTCACAATAAATTATACGGGGACAAGGTGCTTCCAGAATTTGAGCTTCCATTGGCAAGGCTCATCTAGAGTTCAATTTTGCTTTCCTCCAAGCATTTCATCGTCTTCATCGGTGTCTTCCTTATCAAACTTGGGCATGGTGAACATACTGCTCAATAAATCTTTGAATTGAAGACCGCTAGATAAATTGTGTTTACTAATCAGGCTAAATTCGGCCAACCCATGTAACGCGAACTCCATTAAGAATAGTTTCAGTGGCGCTTCTTGGCCTTTGTGAAACTCATTGATCAAATCAGCTAAACCGGGTATCGCCTTTAGCGATTTTTCGTACTCGGCATTGCCCATGTCGTGAAGCAGATCAATCGTATTCCCGTCACCAAACCAATTGGTGATTTTTTTATAAGGACTCTTTTCCTTCTGCTTTCGGAATTTATCCGGGTCAGGGAAGTAATTGAGAAATTGAGAACGAATCGCCTTGCCCACTAAATTCTGAGCAACGATGCCTGGCCCCTCTTGTTGGCCTTCATACACTAATTCTACCTTGCCGGTAATAGATGGTACCACTCCAACAAAGTCAGAGATCCGAATATTAGTATTTTTTTCCTGGTTGATAATTGCTCTACGCTCGGCAGCTGCCACTAAACTCTCATAAGCTGAGATGGTGAGCCGGGCAGAAACCCCGCTCTTCGCATCAACAAATTCGCTCTTGCGCGCCTCAATCGCAATTTGTTCCACCAAATCTTTAGTGATCTCTACGCCTGAAACAATCCTACTTTGCTCTTCGCAGATGTTAGCTTCTTGTCGTGTGATCTTCTTTCCGATTTCGAGTGTTTTTGGATAGTGGGTGATGATTTGACTGTCAATTCGATCTTTCAGTGGTGTCACAATGCTGCCTCGGTTGGTATAATCTTCTGGATTGGCCGTAAACACAAATTGAATGGCCAGTGGCAAGCGAAGTTTAAAACCACGGATTTGAATGTCGCCTTCTTGCAAAATATTGAAGAGTGCCACTTGGATGCGCGCCTGTAAATCGGGTAGTTCGTTGATCACAAAGATACAGCGGTGCGAACGAGGTATCAGTCCAAAGTGTATCACACGCTCGTCAGAGTAGGGTAGCTTCAAGGAGGCTGCTTTGATCGGGTCTACGTCACCGATCAAATCGGCAATCGAAACATCAGGCGTTGCCAACTTTTCGGTATAGCGCTCATCGCGATGCAGCCACGTTATGGGTGTTTGTTCACCCAGCTCCGCTATTTTGTCTTTTCCGAATCGGGAGATCGGGTGCAATGGATCATCGTTCAACTCTGAGCCTTCAATCACTGGCACGTACTCGTCCAGCAGATTTACCATCAGCCGCGCCAAACGTGTTTTTGCTTGTCCGCGCAGACCTAGCAAATTTACATCGTGCCCTGCTAAAATGGCCCTTTCCAAGTCAGGAATTACAGTTTCTTCGTAGCCCCAGATGCCTTCAAACACGCTTTCTTTGTTTTTTAATTTTGCGATCAGATTAGAACGCAGTTCGTCTTTGATCGTTTTGAATTTATAGCCAGCTGATTTTAATTGAGCGAGCGTTTTAATGTTTTTGTGGTCTTTCATTGAAAATAGAAGTCAGAAGATAGAAGGTGGAATTTAGAATGCGTGATAGCTATTTTAAAGATTTTTGGTACGGTTCTTTTTGAAATCCTCAAATACCAGGTTGCCTAAACCTTGCAAGCTGCTATAATAGGCATTGCCATTATTGGCTTTGGTGAATTCACGAACAAAGGCTTTAAGGTAGGGATCGGTGGCGATCATAAATGTGGTGACGGGCACTTTTATTTTTCGAAGCTGTGAAGCGAGACTTAGCGTTTGATTTAGTATTTTCCGATCCAGGCCGAAACTGTTTTTGTAATACTTGATGCCTTGCTTAATGCAAGTTGGTTTGCCATCGGTAATCATGAAAATCTGCTTGTTGGCATTTTTCTTTCTCCTTAGAATGTCCATGGCCAGTTCAAGACCAGCCACCGTATTGGTGTGGTAAGGGCCGACTTGCAAATAGGGCAGATCCTTTATTTCGATTTGCCAAGCATCATCGCCAAACACTAAAATATCCAGTGTGTCTTTGGGATATTTTTTCTTGATCAATTCTGAGAGGGCCATGGCCACTTTTTTAGCGGGTGTTATCCGATCTTCGCCATACAAGATCATGGAGTGAGAAATGTCTATCATCAGCACGGTAGACGTCTGAGTTTTGAATTCACTTTCCAAGACCTCCAGATCACCTTCCGTCATCCTGAAATCGTCTAAGCCGTGATTGATCTGAGCATTTCGCAATGAGTCGGTCATTGAAATTTGTTCTACTGAATCCCCAAATTCATAATCGCGCCTGTCGGTAGTGGCCTCATCACCTCGTCCGCTATGGTGTGTTTTGTGTTCACCACCTTTGGACTTTTTTAACTTGCCAAAAATCTCTTCCAAAGCAGACTGCCGCAGGTTTTGTTCGCCCTTGGCTTTCAGTTTGAATTCGCCATCCGGGCCGGCATCTGAGATGTACCCATTCTTTTTTAAATCCTCAATAAAATCACCGATGCCATATTGGTCGTTCGAAAGGCCATATTGCTTATCGACTTCGGTCAGCCATTGAAGTGCCTCACCCACGTTGCCGGCAGTAATCAACACCAACTGCATGAAAACTTTTAACAGGCGCTCAAAGTCGCTTTTTTCGCTATCTGGAGGCGGGGTGTACTTAGAGAAACGATGGCCGAGCATGCAGTGATTTGAGGATTTAAAATATACAATTTACGATTTTAGATTTTTGCTCTTTGATTTTCCAATCTTAAACCTTGAGTCTTACAGTTTAATTTTGAACCTTGAATTTTAACTTTTGAATATTGAACCTTGAATTACATCTGTTCGATGGCTAATTAACCAAATAATTGTCTATTCTGTTTCCATCTTGCTAAACTTTGTTTTGCAGATGTCTCTTGCCCGAAAAAATAGTTGGTTTATGGAACTGGGCTAGGGATCTAGCCGTTAGTGACCATATTTTAACTCGGACATTGTCTGCATTTGTGTAAGCTTTAATCAAATTCAAAATGAAAAAATCAACTTTGTTATTATTAGTGGTAGTTGTAGCAGCAATGCTTGTTTCTGCTTGTAGCTCTTACACTTGCCCTACTTATTCAAAGGCACACCAAACAAAAGAGGTGAAACCTTCCAGAATCTAAATTCTTTCTTTTTTGAAGGGTTTATCCAGCCGCTTGATGTGGCTTTTTTTGTTTACGATTCTACCCACTTTTAGAATTACGCGGCTTTTTTAGAATCAGATTCAGCAATCCGATCTGTTTGGGCTCGTCTGTCATCGATTTTCATTGTTCCATATAAATAATCCCATAAGGGTGAGCTTACGCCAAAAACGCCTGTGCCATTCTTATAGTGATGTATGCTGTGATTGATCCACCATATTCTTAAAAAATTATTGGGAGGAGGGTAAGCGTGAATCAGATAATGAACCCACAGATAGCTGGCATAACTTACCATAAAACCAGCCATAAACGTAAACCCATAATCGCCCATCAGCCAGCGGCAGAGCAATAGAAGCAACGTAGCAATAGTAAGGCTGGCGAGAGGTGGCATGGCCAGTCGATCCTTGTCTTTTGGGAATTCGTGATGCACACCGTGAATTAGGTACTGTGCTTTTTTACGCCAAGTGGTGTGAGTACCCATGTGGAAAATATGTCGGTGCACCTGATACTCAACCCAGGTGAAAACAAAAAATCCTATAGCAAACATCCCTACGGAAATGCCCAGCGAAAGACTTGTTTGTTGCGCACTCCAATAGAGTAGAACAGCTGAGTAAACAAAAAAAAGCAGGAGTGGTACAGCAATATGGGTCCGGCTTAATTTCTCTATTACCGGATTGTTAAACAGCTTTTTAGTGCCTTTTTGTTGGGGTTTGGGAGCAGTTTCCATGACTACTGCGCTTGGTTTTCCCAAATTTAATTATCGTGCAAAAAAGAGTCAACAAAAATCGCTAAACCGTCTCTTTCTGCGCTGATTTTTCAAGAATTTTGTGGTAGTAATTTTCGTAGAGAGGTAGAATGTTGGAAATATCAAACTCCTTCGCTCTTTTTAGTGCATTCGCTTTAAAGGTGGGCAGGTTGTTTTTGTCTAAAATATGCAGCGCATTTCGGGTCATGTCCTCAACATCGCCTACATTGCTCATGAAACCGGTAATGCCTTGAACATTCAGTTCTGGTAATCCTCCGGTATTAGAGGAAATAACCGGTACCTCGCAGGCCATTGCTTCTAAGGCTGCCAGGCCGAAGCTTTCTTTTTCTGAGGGCATCAGAAATAAATCGGCTACCGACAAAACTTCTTCTACAGCCTCTTGTTTACCCAAAAAACGGACATCGTGAGCTATGCCTAAATCATGCGCTTGTTTTTCAGCCTTGGCTCTTTCCGGGCCATCACCAATCATCAGTAGTTTGGCTGGAATCTCTTTTTGAATATTGTAAAAGATATCTAACACATCTTTGATGCGTTTTACCTTTCTGAAATTAGACGTGTGCACGATCAGCGCTTCTCCGTTGGGGCAAATGGCCTTTTTAAAGTGATCTTTCTTTTGCTTTTTGAATTTTTCCAGATCGATAAAATTGGGAATCACTTCAATGTCTCGGGTGATTTTAAAAAACTCGTAGGTCTCTTTTTTCAAATCTTCGGATACAGATGTCACACCATCCGACTGATTGATGCTGAAGGTAACAACGGGTTCGTAGGAGGGGTCTTTGCCAACTAGGGTGATATCAGTGCCGTGCAGTGTAGTTACTACCGGAATATAGATGCCCTCAGTTTTCAAAATCTGTTTGGCCATGTAGGCAGCAGAGGCATGTGGAATGGCATAATGAACGTGGAGTAAGTCCAGTTTTTCATTTTTTACCACGCTCACCATTTTACTCGCAAGGGCAAGTTCGTAAGGGGCATATTCAAAGAGGGGGTACGATCGAAAGTCTACCTCGTGGTAAAAAAGATTTTCGTTGAGAAAATCCAATCGGCTGGGCTGGCTGTACGTGATAAAGTGAATTTCGTGACCTTCCTTGGCCAGGGCCTTTCCTAACTCGGTGGCTACCACACCACTGCCGCCAAATGTCGGGTAACATACAATGCCTATTTTCATGGTCTTCATTTCAAGGTGGATTTGCCAAGGGTTAAATATAATAAACTCTTTAACCGAGTTGGCTGGCTAAAAGTTTCGGGTTCGAGCTTCGCCTTTGCGAGTACCGAGCGTTGGGTTTCTGTGCGGGGCGAAGTAATCTCCATTTTTGAAACTCAGACTTCGAAAGGGAGATTTCACCCCATCACTACCTGCCCGCAGTTGTTCGCTTTGACGTGTTTGGGTATCGCTTCGTGCCGGCCCGCTTTCCATCGCAGGTACTCGGGATGATGGTTTTGGGTTGGCGCCACCTCACTTGCCATCGCAAGTACTCGCAACGGCAGTTTATACTCTACTAGTAAAGGCTATCGTTGATTTGCCGAATAGTTGAAGATCGACTGATAGATCAAATCCTGAATTCGGGGACGGATGTTCGCGTTGAGAATCTTGTTGTTGTTCATATCTGGGTAAACTCTGTTAGACAAAAACACATAGACCAAATCAAATTCCGGATCCACCCAGATACACGTTCCGGTAAAGCCTGTGTGGCCAAATGTTTGTGATGAGGCATAGATGGAAGTGGGGCCAGCAGGATCGTTTACCACAGGTTTATCCCAGCCCAAACCTCTTCGACTGTCTGCATATTGTTTGGCAGTGAATAGGTCGAGGGTTTCGGGTTTAAAAAACTGTTGTCCACCATACCTACCCTTTTGCAGCCACATTTGACCCAGCTTAGCCATATCATTAGCTGTGCCAAAAAGTCCCGCGTGACCTGCAACGCCACCGTGCATTGCCGCGCCCTGATCGTGCACATACCCCACCAACAATCTCCTTCTAAAAAGCTGATCGTTTTCCGTTGGGGCGATTCGCGAAGGAGGAAATTTTTCACGCGGCAAATACCCAACCGTATAGGCGCCCAACGGCTCGTAGATGTGCTGCTCCAAAAATTCTTCCATAGGTTGGTTCAATATTTTTTCGGCCAGGTGCTGCAGCATATAGAAGCCCATGTCACTATACCGGTAGTCATACGCAGTGCGTGGAATTTTTTCCCGCACTTTCGCATTGACAATCCACTGCCATAGTGAATCTTTCATCGATTTATGGGCGAACAAACTATCCGCTACAGGAAAAGGATACTCATCGCTCAGTTCTGTTTGGTAGTACGTGCTTTGCGGAGTTGAGTCTTTTATGGTCTGTGACCAAAAGGGCAAGAATGGCCATAGGCCCGCCTGATGAGTTAGGATGTCTTTGATTGTGAAGTCTTTCTTATTTGATTCTCTGAGTTCAGGGAGGTAGATCGATATTTTTTTGTTGATATCAATCAATCTTTTTTCGTGCATGAACATCACTGTCTGTAGTGTGGCGGAAACTTTGGTAACCGAGGCCAAATCGTAAATCGTCTCATCATTAACCGGCTCCTTTTTGTCATAAGTAAACCATCCTGCACTTTCTTCATAAACGATTTTGCCGTTTCGCGCTATCAACACCTGGCAGCCCGGAGTCGCGCCCGCATCGATTGCTTCATGCATAATGTTTTTGATCTTTTCCAATACACGGCTATCCATGCCAACTTCTTCCGGCAGCGCAAAAGCTAATCGGTCTAGTGTGTCAGTAAGGACACCTTGATTGATTCTTAAATTTTCGCTCACCGTGATCGGTAATTTGCCCTTAGCAGGGAGGCCTCCAAAAATAATTTCAGCGGCTGCTTGCTGGGTCAGCTCATCGTCTGTATAACCCGCTATCATTGTGCCTTCAGATTGAATGAACTTCAGGTCTTCAGGGTCGCCAAAACTGCAAACGATCACTCGGTGTTTCGGTGACAAACGCTGAATGATAGAAGCGAGTTGTAGGGTGATTCCCTTAGCGAGAGGGTAAACGCTCACCACGACAATGGATGCGCGGTTTACTTTTTGACCAAGGCCAACTGTGTCTTTCAAACTCAGCACGGCATGCTTAGTAAACTCAGCATATTTTGACAGGTAATGGTTAAACTCATTGTTTTCATTTTTTCCAAAGCTCACCGATGCGAACGTGGCATTCTCCAACAGAGAAATGGGAATCAAAGACTTTTCATTTTTTAATAGTGTGATCGATGCTGCCGACAATTGGCGTTGTAATGTTCTGGCCTGTGGTGAATGGAGTTTCAGCAAAAGATTGTCTTCGTCCGGAATCAGCAATTTGTGAAGTCCTGCGTCATATTTTGCAGCCAATATCTTTTTGACCGATTGGTCGAGTTGAAGCTGTAATCGCTTGTCCTTTTTGGTGGCAGTTGCGATCTGCTTTATGCTACGGTTAAGATCCATTGGATCAATCAGAACATCATGGCCTACTTCAAAGGCTAAGCGTTCGGCCACACCGGCTCTTTTCTTCCGAGAGGCTTTTTTGAAATAGGGCATCTCCACCATGGTTAAGCCCTCATACCCCAGTTTTTTCTGAATTACTTCAGCCACAAATAGGTCGGAAACAGACGCTAGTAATGCTTTCTTTTTCCCCGGTAAGACGAAATCCAAATTAGATGTTACAATTCCATCCACCCCGTTTTGCAACAGCTTTTGAAAGGGATAGAATCCAACCGTATCAAGGTTATTTATATCCAATATTACCGAACTATCTTGGATGGCCAGATGTCGGTCTTTTTTTGGGTTGCCAAAATGGCTGGCGCTGACTAGTACCCCCGACTTTTGCAGACCCGTCATTAGCGCGATCAACTTGCTGGTGGCTTGATGTTTGTTGTCGCTCATATAACGGAGTGTGCCGGGGTACATGTCATCAGCGATATGGATGTCTGCGTTGAGAGATAAGTTCATGTGTAGACCAAGCCATTTCATTTGCTGTCCCATCTCTGCGCCTAGTTCAAAAATTTGATTTTCATTTCGAACAGCGCCCAGCTGCAAAGGTGGCGCGAAGCGTATGGTGCTATCTAAGCATGATGCAATGCCGTGCTCTGCGCTAATGGCGGTCAACAATGGGACATTTGCCTGCGACTGCAATTTTTTCATAAGCCTGACGTGACGAATGGGGCTTCCGTGAGTTATAAGGAGGCTGCCCGGCTTGTATTTTTTGAGCTTTGCTGAGAGTAAACTAATTTCCTCGTTGGTTGCAGTCGAGGAAATGGGTATCATAAAAAGTTGCCCAATTTTTTCAGCAGTAGTCAGTCTTTGAAACACGCTGTCCACCCATTGTTGTTTACCCGCTTGCGCGAATAAATGGAAGGAGCCTAGCTGAAGGAAGAAAGAAAGGAAACAAATCGTGTGTTTGATGGGGAAAACACTTTTCTGTTTTCTGAAACGATCGCGCTTACGCCCTGGTTTAACGATGATTGGTGGGAAAACTTTTTTCACTGTTTGGCCGTTTGGATTTTGTAACTTTGCCGTTGCGAAGCTACTCGTCATTTCGTTTAAATGAAAAGGCAATGAAAATAATCTCACTTTTTACTAAAGCACCTACTCACCAGCGGTTTACTTATCGCCCACGCTACTATGATCCGGCCAAGGATGAAATGTTGGAACGTGAAAATAGAATCAGAAAGGAAATTGAGAGGGAGCGAGGCCTCAGTCAGCCAGACTCGGATTACCGTTCACGAATAGCTGGTTCGTTTCATGCAGCACGAAAGAGATCAAAGCCTTCCGCTCAGACCAGCGAAGTGGTGATGCGCTTGGGTGTGTTGTTATTTATGACGCTGCTCCTTATTGCTTTTTTTCAATGGGGTAAATCGGCTCTTTACGTTGGGCTTGCGCTTGTACCCATCTACCTGTATTGGAAAATAAAGGGATGGAAGAGGCAAAACTAGGCAGGTTTTCAATACAGTTTTTTCTTGATGCTCAGAGAAGCTTGCGGCTTGCGGCTTGTAGCTTGTGGCCTTCTTAATCTTATCAATCGTCCATGCCCGATATTATTCGCCTACTCCCAGATTCTATTGCCAACCAAATTGCGGCAGGTGAGGTGGTGCAGCGTCCGGCATCCGCGGTGAAGGAATTGATTGAGAACGCCATTGATGCAGGTGCCACAGATATTAAATTGATTGTCAAGGAAGCCGGTAAAGTGTTGATTCAAGTGATCGACAACGGGAATGGTATGAGCGAAACAGATGCCCGTATGAGCTTGGAGCGTCATGCTACTTCTAAAATTCGAAAAGCGGAAGATTTATTTACACTCCGCACGATGGGCTTTCGAGGTGAGGCGCTAGCATCGATTGCGGCTGTCTCGCAATTTGAAATGAAGACCCGACTCGCACAAAATGACTTGGGCACGTTGTTGGTCGTGGAGGGATCGGAAGTAAAAAAGCAAGAGGCTGTAGCATGTGAAAAAGGGACTAGTATTAGTGTAAAGAATCTATTTTTTAATATTCCGGCAAGGAGAAATTTTTTAAAATCCAATCCTGTTGAGATGCGCAATATTATCGATGAGTTTCATCGACTGGCGCTGGCTAATCCTGAGATTGCTTTCTCACTGGTACAGGGCGATGAAGTTGTCTACGAGTTACAGCCAGGCAAGCTCAGCCAACGCATTGTGGCTTTGTTCGGAAAAAATTATCAGCAGCAACTCGCACCCGCCAGCGAAGAAACAGCACTTTTAAAAATTACGGGATACGTAGGAAGGCCTGAGTCAGCCAGAAAGACGAGAGGCGAACAATTCATTTTTGTGAATCAACGATTCGTCCGCAATAATTATCTAGGCCACGCAATAACAAGTGCTTATGAGGGTCTACTTCCGGAGGGAAGTTTTCCATTTTATGTGTTGTTCATTGATATTGACCCAAAACATATCGATGTAAATGTGCACCCCACCAAAACAGAAATTAAATTTGATGACGAACGAGCCGTGTATGGTGTGCTCTGGTCAGCCGTCAAGCAGGCATTGGGCGTGCATCATTTGGCGCCAGCGCTTGACTTTCAGGCAGACGTAAATTTGACCAGCAAACTGAGCAGTCAGTCGTTTACCAAAGAGCAGTATTTTGACGAACAGTTTGCCACTTCGCTCAACCGATCTAATCTTCAAAATTGGGAGAAGGTGTTTGAGGAGGGAACGAACTCAAGGCTTTTTGACAAAGTAGAACCCCGACCCACCATGGAACTCCGTTTTGAGAGTTCTATGAATAAGCCGGTTGCGCCTAGTCCTGCCGAACCCGAAACGGGAACTTTTCAGTTGCATCAGAAATATATTATTCGCTCTGTGCGGCAGGGGTTACTAATTATAGATCAGCAAGCTGCCCATGAGCGGGTATTGTTTGAAAAATTTACCAGTAACATTAAGGGGACACCCGGTGCCAGTCAGCAAACCTTGTTCCCACAAACCGTCACATTTGGCGCAGCCGATTTTGCCTTGTTGATGGAGATGGAGAAGGAAATTCTGGCGCTAGGCTTTCGGTTCGAAATTTTTGGAAAAAATGTGCTGCTCGTAACGGGTACCCCCGCAGATGTACCCGGTGGCGAAATAGAATTATTAGAGGGTTTGTTGGAGCAGTTTAAGAAAAACCAACAAGAGCTGCAGTTACCAATAAATGAAAACTTGGCCATGGCATTTGCTAAGCGCACGTCCATCAAGGCGGGTCAAAAACTAACCATGGAAGAAATGAACAGATTAGTAGAACGGATTTTTGCCTGCCAGAATCCAAATTATTCTCCAGAGGGGAAGCCAACATTTTTTACTTTTGACTCGTCTAAGATAGAAAGTCATTTTAATCGTTAAGTCCTTATCATGTTCAATATCACGCCTCTCGTACGAACGCTCATTATTATCAATGTGGCCGTTTTTCTTCTTCAAAGCTTACTGGCGAATCTTCATGTCACAGAATTCATGTCGTTGTGGGATATTCATTCGGATCTTTTCAGACCTTATCAGTTTTTCACCTACATGTTTGCCCACGGTAGTTTCACTCACATTTTTTTTAATATGATAGCATTTGCTTCGTTTGCTCCCATTCTGGAGGGATACTGGGGAGACAAAAAGTTCTTAACCTTTTATATAGCCACAGGTATGGGGGCTGGAGTGATATACGCAGCTTTCAATTTTTTTTTTTCCAGGCAATGGAGGCTATATGCTCGGGGCATCAGGCGCTATATATGGCATACTGATGGCTTTCGGGATGTTGTTCCCCAATATGGAGTTAATGTTATTGTTTCCCCCTATCCCTATTAAGGCAAAATATATGGTCTTTTTGATGGGATTTATCACCTATGCGCTGGATCGCTCGGGTACTGTCGCTCATTTGGCGCATTTTGGTGGTGCATTTATTGCTTTTTTGTTGATCAGCTACTGGCGTACGCAGGGTAAGTAAAAACGCTGTAACTTTGTTTGATAAAATTTTGTTAAACAAATACCAATTTTCTTGTTGTGCTAGAAGAATTTAAGAACGCTTTTCAAAGACCCAATAACGCTCATGCGCAGTTGATCATCATCAACGTGGTGGTGTTCATTGTACTTGGAGTTACCCGAGTGATTTCAGAAATAGGTGGCTTTCCCGCATTCTTCGAAGCAATACACACACAATTTCAAATCCCGGCTCGATTTACAGAATTCATAAGCCGGCCCTGGACATTGGTCACCTATTCGTTTGCTCATGATTTAACAGGCATTTTACACATCCTTTTCAATATGCTTACGCTGTATTGGTTTGGGAAGTTGTTTGTAGAGTACCTCGGTGGCGACAAACTCATCGCACTCTATGTGTTAGGAGCGATAGGTGGGGCTTTTTTCTATTTGTTGTCTTACAATCTCGTGCCTTATTTTGTTACTCAGTCCGTAGAGCGGTCAATAGTAATGGTGGGTGCTTCGGCCAGTATCAATGCCATTGTGGTAGGTGCTGCTACGTTGCTCCCGGATTATACATTCTTTCTGCTGTTTTTTGGTGCGGTTCGCATTAAGTACATCGCTGCGGTGATTGTGTTTCTTTCATTCCTTGGCACTATTGGATCAAATGCGGGCGGCAACATCGCACATTTAGGCGGAGCCCTGATGGGTTTTATTTATATCAAACAATTGCAGGTTGGTGTGAATTGGGGAGGCTGGATTACTTCAACAGTAGATTGGGTAAAATCGTTGTTCGAATCTAGGCCAAAGGTGAAAGTGACCTATCGCAAAGAAGAACCAAAAGCAAAAAAGGCTTCTTCATCCATGAGCAAAGCCACACAGGAAGAAATTGACACTATCCTTGACAAAATTTCCGACCGTGGCTATGAGAGTCTTTCTAAGGAAGAGAAAGAAAAACTTTTCAACGCTAGCAAAAAATGATATCCGTTACTTAGCCAATCGCCTTAGCAATTGCAAATGCTGCCGCTGCTGCTGCCGCTCCAATCAAAGTAACCCGCATCGCGCCTTTCAGTAGTGGTTGCCCCGTTAGTTTGCTCTTCACCAGACCAAATACAACAAGGCATATTAACGTAATAATGCTGGAGTAGATTAATCCCTCTTGCGTGCTCTCTGTAAAAAAATAAGCGCTCAGTGGAATCAAGCCACCCACGATGTAACTGATAGCGATGACTAACGCGCTGTGGTGAGCTCGGTTCTTGTCGGGGCGTTCTAAACCCAGTTCAAACCGCATCATAAAATCTACCCATTGCTTCGGCTTCTTAGCCATTTCCCGGGCTATCTTTTCCTGCAAATCTTCGCTGATGCCGTACTGGGCAAATATTTCTTTGGTCTCCGCTATTTCAATTTCGTGCTTGTTAATAATCTCATCGTATTCTCTCCGCTCCTCCGATTCGTAGTGTTCAATTTCTGTGCGCCCGGCCAAATAGCCCCCAAGTCCCATCGCAATAGAGCCAGCCGCAATTTCAGCCAGTCCTGCAGTGATAACAATATCGGTAGAACTAACAGCTCCACTCAACCCGGCAGCTAGTGCAAAGGGTACCGTAAGCCCATCGCTCATGCCAATGACAAAGTCCCTTACCTTTTCCGAGCTCTCAAAATGTTCTTCCATGCCTTCAAACTTTGGCGAAAGTTACAAAAAAGAAAACCCTTGATTGGCTCAAGGGTTTTCGTTTTATTTTAAATGTTCCGTTTAGTCGACAGTGATTGTATAGGTTCTACGGAAGGTGGTGATTGTAATGGTTTTATCGCACGTCCCATCACCATAGTCAACAGTTCTTTTGCGATCTCCGTAGCCACCTACTTTTGTGGTTTCTACTACACCTTGCACTCTGGCAAAATTGCCTAGTTTAGCACATGCAAAGTCTACGATAATGGGGCTTGTTATTTCATGGGTAAATGTGCGCCCGGTAGATGAGACACCCGTCAGCGTTCCGGTGATTTTGAATTTGTTATTAGTTGGGTCGTTGTCGCCTCTGCCAGCAATCCATTCGCGGGTGCGCGATCCATTCATGGTCACTGACTTGCCGTTAGGGAAAGTAATTTTCAGATTGGTCACCCTGCGAGTCGATTGCAGGTTGCCTGCCGGATTGATGGAAATATCCCTAACCTCCACCGTGCCTTCCACGCTTTTATTGTTGACTTTGTAATTCTCAAACGTAATGATTCGATTAGATAAACTATCACCCAATGTAGTAGAGTAAGCGATCAATATTTTTCCACTGCGAGTACGGCCATATGCGCCTACACATCCCACTCCAAAATCAATGGTCAGAATTTTGGCTGTCTTGTCGTTGGTAACCACTGCACAGGCGGGAAGAGATTTTTCGGTTCTTCCACTCTTGTTTTCAAATTCTGCCGTGTAAGAAATTTGTGACGCGTCATCTGCTTCATTATCGCCAACAGATGCGTTTTCCATAATTGATTCTTCATCCGAGAAATCTTCTGATCTGTCTTTGCAACTCACCATACTGGCAGCAATGATCGCGGCAGTAAATGCTGCATTTTTCCACGTTAGTGTATTCCAAATAGTTTTCATAGGTCTTTTAAATTTATTTGGCTCTTGGATATTAAATTGATCGGGTAGTTTAACCCAGTGATGAAATTATTTTTTGATTGAAGCATTTTCGTAGAAGGAGAACAGTGAGTTCAAAATGAGGGCGGAGTTGGCAGAATAAGTGATTTCCCTATTATTTTCATTAAAAACAGCTAATAACTCATAAAATCGATCTTCGGAGATGGTACATCGATTCAATATTTCAGCTTTCACATCAGGGTCATTGACCACATCCAGGTAGATTTTTACTTTTTCATTGTCGGCCATTATTCTAACAAGCTTCCTTTTTTCTTTTTCAAGTTTTGTGAAATAGGCAAAATTAACGCCACCACTTGACCCGGCTTTGAGTGGCTTAGTGGTGGTGAGAGTAGGAGACTTTATATATTTTTGATTGATACGAAAACCCAGGTCTTTAATAATAACTTCTCTGAGCAAAATGCTTTCCTCTCTCATGCGGACAAACATTGTTTCATCATCCAGGTAAACGGGTAAAACAACTTTGGCGTAGCCCACGGAAGAAAAGACAAGCGTGTCACTTTCTGTGACCATCAGTGTAAAAATCCCGCTCGAGTTGGTTGATGTGCCCCTGTTGGTACTTTTTACTTTCACATTTACGCCAGTTAAATTGGTAAGCGAGGTGGAGTCCACGACAATGCCTTTAATTAGCTTTTGCCCTACAGACGCAGTTGCAATGCAGCAAAGAAAAAATATAAAGAGATATTTACGCAGCAACATTCCAAACAGATCAGCAAAAACTAGCTTTAAGATGGGAGTAGAGATAAAAAGGTTTCATCACTAGCCTTTATTCGCCAACTGCCCACAGGCTGCATCAATGTCTTTTCCACGACTTTTGCGAATCCGGCAGGTTATTCCATTTCTTTCCAGCAAATCCATATACATCGTTAGCACTTGGTCTGAGGCTTGCTTAAATTCCCCATCTTCAATCGGATTATACTCGATCAAGTTTACTTTAGAAGGTACCAGCTTACAGAATTTCAGTAAAGCCTGAGCATGCTCTTCTGTGTCGTTGATGCCTTTCCAGACTACATATTCGTAGGTTACTTTGCTTTTTGTTTTTTGGTACCAATATTTTAAGGATTCCCCAAGCTCGGTCAGCGAATTAGAATCGTTGATTGGCATTATTGAAGAACGGGTTTTGTCAATGGCAGCGTGCAACGATACGGCCAGATTGAACTTCACTCCATCATCAGCCATTTTCATGATCATCTTTGCAATGCCCACAGTTGATACGGTTATTCTCTTAGTGGCCATGCCCAACCCTTTTTGGTTGGTGATTTTCGAAATGGCTTCTGTCACATTCGCATAGTTGAGGAGGGGCTCACCCATTCCCATAAAGACAATGTTAGTTAAGGGGCGCCCGTAAAACAGTTCGGCTTGCTCTTTGATCGCGGCTACTTGATCATAAATTTCATCGGCACTTAAGTTGCGTTGACGCTTAAGTCGCGCAGTGGCGCAAAATTTACATGCGAGGCTACAACCAACTTGTGATGAGACACATGCTGTGATTCGCTTCTCAGTAGGGATTAGAACCGACTCTACGATAAGACCATCATGGAGAGTAACTGCATTCTTAATCGTACCATCTTCGCTGCGCTGCATTTTATCAACTTTAATGTGGTTGATGACAAAGTGCTTCGTTAATAGCTCTCTTGTCTCTAGCGAAATATTCGTCATCTGCTCAAATGTCTTGGCTGATTTGATCCAAAGCCAGTCATAGACTTGTTGGGCGCGAAAAGCTTTGTCGCCTTGCGAGACAAAGAAGTCTTTCAGTTCTTCAATTTTAAGTTTGCGGATGTCGCGTGGAGTGACGGTGTCGGTCATAAAAATTCTGATCTCAATTTCTCAGGGTCTTGACGAGTATCGAAAAAAGCGACAATAAATATATTTTCGCCCTCAATGAAATAGACAATTTTAAAAAACCGAATAATTAATCTGCGATACCGATTTTTTCTACTAAAAAGCATTGTTTCTTTCTGACCGATGAAGGGAAATTTTTTTAGTGTCTCGGCCTTTTCAAAAGCTTCCTGCACAATTTCAGAGATTTTATTTTCTGGTACTCCTTGCAGTTGTAAGAAATCGATGGACTTATCCAAACTCAACCAGGCCGTTGGAGCATAAACAAGATTCATTTCAAGCCGCTCAACTTGGCAGCAATCTTTACTTTGAATTCTTCGCTTGAATGGACATTACCCAGTTTTATAGCTTGCTCGGCCTCATCGGCAATAACATTCAACGTTCTTTTCCAAGCATCAGCATCATCAATTTCATTTAATAAGTTTCTAATTGCTTCCAATACATTTGGGTCGCTTACCGATTCAATCAGTCTAACCAGTTCTTGCTTTTGCTGTGCAATTGTTTCCATATCCAAATATACTATTTTACTCTCGAAAAAAATCTCACCTCACAGTCTTTCATGGCATTATGGATCTTTAATGTAGATTCGGTCAATTCGTCAATCACAAACTGTTGGGTGATGATTCCCGATTTCTTATCTAGAAATCTCAATTCGTTTCCTTTGACGTTGTAGCGAAAGGAATTCATGCCCGTGCCTTTCTTGTTGCCCTGTGAAAAGATACCCTCTTCGCCAGTCTCCTTTTTGTCGAAGCGGATTAACTTAGCGACAGCATTTTTTGAGCCGCCCATAGACTGTTCAAGTTCCTTTTCGGCCTCGCTTTTTTCAAACTGTACCTGAAGACAGGTTTGTTCGTCAACCAGCTGCCAAGTGCCGATAACGCTTTGTGCCTGGAGTTGGAGCGAAATGACTGCCATCAACACGAAAAGTAGCTTTTTCATATAATGATTTTTTGAATTGTAAAATTAACCTAATTTGACCCTATCTATTTATATATTTTTTTCAATGAAGAAGTTGTTGTTTTTTCTTTCCATCGGTTTTCTGATAAGTTGCAATTCCCCTCTGATTGAAGATGAGTTGTTTCTTCATAACCTGATGAAAAGAAACCCAACGGAATTTGGTTCTATATTGTCAAATGATAGCCTGGAGGTACAAATTATCTATACTCAGATCAACAGAGACTCAATAAACAGGCCAAATTTTAAATCATTTTATTATCACGTAGACTCGACAAACTATTTCTATCCCGCAAGCACTGTTAAACTGCCACAGGTTTTATTGGCCTTAGAAAAGATCAATGAACTTCGGTCAACAGGTTTTCGGCTGGATAAATACACCGCAATGTACCACGATAGCGTCTATCAGGGTCAGCAAACGGTAAAATGGGACACCACTGCTGTTGATAGTATTCCATCCGTTGCCCACTATGCAAAGAAGATTATGGTGGTGAGTGATAATGATGCATTTAACCGGCTCTATGAATTTCTGGGGCAAAAGGCTACGAACGAGGTATTGAAACGCAAAGGGTACAACGTCCGATTTTTACATCGATTAGAAAGGCCACTTACTCCCGATCAAAACAGACATACCGAAGCAATTCGGTTTGTTCGAAATGATAGTGTTATCTATCATCAGTCAATGGGGATAAATGAAGATTCAATTCAGCCGATGAGGAAAGTCTACAAGGGGGTGGGCTATATTAGGAGAGATTCCTTGATCAGAAGGCCGTTTGATTTTACCTATAAGAATTTTTATCCGTTGCAAGAGCAGCAGGAAATTCTAAAGGCAATTCTATTTCCCGAAGCGATAAACCCAAAACGGAGATTCAATCTGACAGACGAGGATAGAAAGTTTGTGATGCAGTATATGTCTCAGTTGCCCGGTGAAACCAAGACACCACGCTACTATCGGGACACTGCTCTGTACGATGCTTATTGTAAATTTTTGATGTACGGGGAAGATAGGACACCAATTGCAAAAAATGTTAGGATTTTTAATAAGGTGGGTGACTCCTACGGTTACCTGATTGACAATGCTTACATCGTTGATTTTGAAAACGGGGTAGAGTTTATGCTATCGGCTGTCATTAACACCAATACGGATAGGGTTTATAACGATGGAAAGTACGAGTACAAAAGTATTGGTTATCCATTTATGAAGAATCTGGGGAGAGCGGTTTATACCTATGAATTGCAAAGAAAACGAAAATTCAAACCTGACCTTCAAGGCTTCAAAGTGCTTTATGATCGATAGCCTTTATTTTCCAGTTCAGGCCAAATAATTTGGACAAAACGGGGCTTTCAACGAATTTTCCACTTCTTAATTTATCACTATGCAAAAGTCAAATGCAATCATCATTACGGCCGGTCATTTAGATTCCTCCAACGGAAAAACGGCTCATGGTCTTATCCGAGGCACCGAGCGATTCAACATTGTTGGTGTTATTGACGATAAGCACCCAGGCAAAGATGCGGGAGAGGTGTTGGATGGAAAGAAGCGGAACATTCCCATTTATGCTTCCATAGATGATTTTGCAAAGAACGGTAAAGAAAAGGCGGTATACGGAATTGTGGGCGTGGCTACCAAGGGTGGTATTATTCCCGATTCGTTGAGGGCTATTTTAAAAGATGCATTGGTGCATGGATATGGATTGATTAACGGCTTGCACGAATACATTTCAGATATCACTGAACTAGCCGATTTTGCAAAGTCAAGGGGGCTGGAAATTATCGATGTCCGAAAACCTAAAAAATTCAAAGACCTCCACTTTTGGTCAGGTAAAATAAAATCAGTGCATTGCCCCAAAATTGCCGTACTGGGTACCGACTGTGCGCTAGGGAAACGAACCACAGCACGATTCCTGGTAGAGGCAATGCGGGAAGCGGGCTATCGTGCCGAAATGATTTATACTGGTCAAACGGGCTGGATGCAGGGTGCCAAGTATGGATTCGTGTTTGATAGCACCCTGAACGATTTTATTTCCGGTGAGATGGAGCATGCGATAGTAAAATGTTGGGAAGAGGCCAAGCCGGATATCATGTTCATTGAAGGACAATCGTCATTGCGCAACCCCAGCGGTCCGGCAGGCGCAGAGTGGATCGTTTCAGCGGATGCCAACGCGGTAGTTCTACAACATAATCCGGCAAGGAAAAAATATAAAGGCTTGGAGGATTATCCCGCCAACATCGCTGACTTGCAAGACGAAATTGCCTTGATCAAAATTTATGGTGCACCAACGGTGGCCGTTACTATCAACACACACAAAATGAGCGGAAGCGATGCTCGCACATTTGCAGCTGCAAAAGAAAAGGAGCTAGGTATTCCGGTTATTCTTCCGTTGGAAGATGGCGTGCAGCAATTGGTGGCTATTTTTAAGGATATGATTGATAAGAGCATTGCGCAGGTGTAGTAAGAGTAAATAAGACTATATGAAAATAAAATCCATCAAATCTTGGTCAGCCGATCTTGGCAATACCAAGCCTTACACCATTGCCTTCAAAACCATTGACGAAGTACTCAATGCATTTGTAGAAATAGAGCTTGAAAATGGTACAACAGGAGTTGGCGCAGCCAATCCGAGCGAATACGTTACGGGAGAAAGTTTCGAACAATGCAAATCAGCTTTGCAGGAAAGAAACATCCAGTTTTTGATAGGCCGCGATATCAGAGAGTTGAATCAACTTACTTTTGAGGTCTGGCAAAAATTTCCTGCTAACCCTGCTGCGCGAGCGGCTCTTGACATTGCGTTGTATGATGCCTTCACGAAATTCTTGGGTGTTCCACTTGTTCAATACTTGGGTCAGAAGATACACTCATTGCCCACTTCGAATACAATTGGAATTAAGAATGTCGAAGACACGCTAAGGGAAGCACAAGAGTATTATGAGCGAGGATTTAAAATTTTAAAAGTTAAACTAGGTAAGGACCTAAGTGAAGATATTGAGCGAATTGTAAAACTGCGCGAAAAATTCGGAAAGAAGTTCGTCATCCGAATAGATGCAAACCAGGGTTATGATGTGGCTAAAACAATTGAATTCTACAATAAGACCAAACATCTCGATGTGGAGTTGATTGAACAACCTCTTCCTGCAAAAGCGGTTGACGAAATGCGCAAATTGCCGGACGAAATCAGGAAGGCAATTGCTGCAGATGAATCTTTGCTAACGCCTGCAAGTGCAATGGGACTAGTGAAACCGCCAAGCGCTGCTGGTATCTTTAATATTAAGTTGATGAAATGTGGAGGCATTAGTCAAGGATTGAAAATTGCCGATATTGGACTCCATGAAAACATAGATCTTTTCTGGGGCTGTAATGATGAAAGTATAGTGAGTATCACAGCTGCGTTACACTTGGCATTTGCTTGTTCTAATACAAAATACATTGATCTTGATGGAAGCCTTGATCTCGCTCGTGATGTGGTAAAAGGTGGGTTTATTTTGAAAGATGGAATCATGACCTGTTCGGACAAGCCAGGTCTAGGTGTGGAGAGAGTTTAAAATTTCTCTTCCGGATGAAAAATGCAACCTCGATTGTTTTAGCTCTGCTTACTTTTTTATTGGTGCAGTGCGCCAGTCAGAAAAAAATTAACAGAGGCGATGTGCAATCTGCCGAGAAATTAGTTGGGATAGAATTTTCTAAGGGAGAGATTGACACTATGCTAACCTATCTATCGGGTAACCGAAAGGGATATGACAGCATGCGGATGGTTAAACTAAAGTTCACTACCTCACCAGCTCTTTATTTTGATCCAAGACCCGATCAGTTTATACCTAAGACCCGCGCTGGTCAATCCGATTGGAAGTTAGTCAAAGAGGTTTCGCTGCCAGAGACAGATACTCAAATAGCTTTCCTATCAGTAACAGAACTTAGTGCGTTGATCAAGTCGGGGAAAATCACTTCAACTCGGCTCACACAAATCTATTTAGATCGGCTGAAAAAATATAAAGACACTCTTTTGGCGGTCGTGACCATCACAGAAGAGTTGGCGTTGAAGCAAGCGGCAAAAGCAGATTCTGAAATCAAGCAGGGCATTGATCGCGGTGTGTTGCATGGGATTCCTTACGGGATCAAAGATTTGTTTTCTACTCCTGGCTATAAAACCACCTGGGGTGCTGAGCCGTACCAAAATCAAGTAATCGATGAGACTGCGGCCGTGATTAAAAGATTGGAAGATGCCGGAGCTATACTTGTGGCCAAACTTACTTCGGGTGCACTCGCAAGAGGCGATGTTTGGTTTGGTGGCAAAACAAAAAATCCATGGGATCTGAAGCAAGGTGCAAGTGGTTCATCTGCAGGATCAGCTTCTGCGACTTCAGCGGGGTTGGTTGCTTTCGCCATTGGCACCGAAACGTTGGGGTCTATCATTGCGCCTTCCGCTCGTTGTGGAGTAACCGGTTTGAGACCAACCTTCGGGGCGGTGAGCCGTGCCGGATGCATGACGCTCTCCTGGTCAATGGATAAGGCAGGTCCAATTGGTCGCTCGGCACAGGATTGTGCGATCATATTCAACATTATAAAGGGAAGAAATAGTAATGAGAAGGATCGTTCGGTAGTGGACTACCCATTTTCATTTAATCCCCCGCTTACGCTCAAAGGATACAAGATTGGATATTTTAAAAAGCTGTTCAGTAAAAAAGATACTACAAGAGTCAAGGTAAATGATTCGATTAGTTTGGAAAAGTTTAGGGAGCTGGGAGCTTTTTTAGAAGAGGTGAAGATGCCAGATTCCATTCCTTTTGATGCGTTTGACATCATACTACGTGCAGAAGCTGGTGCTTCGTTTGATGATCTGGTTCGTGAGCATAGAGATCGCTTGTTGTCTGAGCAAACGAAAGAGTCAAGAGCCAACTCATTACGACAGTCACGGTTTATTTCTGCCGTTGAATATTTGCAGGCAAACCGGCATCGAACAGTTCTTATCGAGAAATTTAATGCCATGATCAAAGGGTTCGATTTCATCCTTTCACCTACAAATGGCAAAGATGTTTCATTGGCCACTAACCTCACGGGTCATCCCGCCATTACTATTCCTAACGGATTTGATAAAAAGGGGCGGCCCACCTCCATAACCTTGATAGGTAATATATATGATGAAGGACCCCTGCTTGAAGCGGCCTATCTTTTTCAACAAGCGACTGGCTTCGAAGAGAAACACCCCGCTCGTTTTGCAAAATCAAAATGAAGTCTCATTCCTGAGATATTGCTGCTAGCAAAGTGGCGAGGCTTTCAAACTGCGATCCATTCAGCTCCCATAACGTCTTACTTTCTCCAAAGACTGTGATTTGAGTTTCTGCTTTTTCAACAACTCGGTAGCCGCTTCGCTCCAATGCATTCTTTGTCCAAAGAAAAGAATAGCCCGTACCCAATAGTTGGACTTCTTTTTTGCGATGAGCCTCGTGCTCAATTTTCCCCGTTTTAAGGTCGAATCCTTTAAATTGAAAAACCTCATCGAAAGCTCCGTCAAGCACCAAATCTTCAGGTATTCCTGTTTTTATTTTTTTATTGGCCGTTGCCAGCCAAATTAAGTCAGCCGTTTGTAAGGCGAGGTCTAGTTCATGTGTGGTCACCAGAATAGATTTACCCAACTTTCTGGAAAGTGATCGCAGCAGGTTCATTACCTCCACCCGATTATTTAGGTCGAGGTGAGCCGTTGGCTCGTCTAATAGTATAACTGGGGTCTGTTGGGCCAGGGCTTTTGCGATCATGACCAGTTGCAACTGGCCATCACTTAGTTCATTCAGTTTTCTATTACGCAGGGACTCTAAGTGAACCTGACGAATGGCATCTTCTATTATTTCTATGTTTGAAGGCGACAGAGAAATTCTCCAGTCTAGGTAGGGATATCGTCCAAAGGAAACGAGGTCATAAACCGTCATGTTGGTGGCCGTGATCTTATCAGTCAACACCAATGCAACATCTTTATTATGTGCGTTTACCTTGCCAGCAAGTGGAGGCAAAAGTCCAGCAAGTGTTTTTAGTAAAGTGGACTTACCAACTCCATTTGAACCCATGAAACAAACCAACTCACCTGGAGTTAAATGCAGATCAAGGTTGTCAAACAGTATGTGTTCTTTTCTTCGGGCGCGGAAACCGACCGAGAGTTGCTGTGCAGAAATCATACACTCACTTTTTTGTTGCGAATAATCATCCAGATGACAAGGGGTGCACCAATCAGTGAAGTGATCACATTGATTGGAAGCACTTGAGTTCGATTGGGGAGGTGCGCAAATACATCACACAGTAACAACATGCTGGCACCAGCCATTGCTGCCAGGGGCAATAGTATTTTGTGATTGGCCGTTGGGACGGCCAAGCGAACTAAATGAGGCACAGCGAGACCAACGAACGCAATAGGCCCGCAAAAAGCCGTAACACTCCCCGCCAGCAAACTTGTTGAGACAACAATCCACAGTCGAGAGGATGAAATGTTTATTCCGAGGCTTCTGGCATAACTTTCTCCAAGCAAAAGCGCGTTTAGCGGCTTTATTTGAGATACCGCAATGCCAATACCAATTAAGACCACAAACGCTAGTATTTTTACTTCTTGCCAATTGGTGCTGCCCACAGAACCCATCGACCAGATAATAAAGGTCTGGAGATCTTCAGCTTTGCTAACAAACTGAAGCATGGCCACCATGGAAGATGTTGCGGCACTAATCATCAGACCAATAATTAATAAAGACGTATTGTCCTGTACAAAACGGGCAATCGCAATTATTAATACAAACACGAGCACCCCTCCCAAACTAGCTGCAATAACCTGGCTCCACGGGTTACTAGAAACTAAGGCTAGAAATGCTATCGAAGTTTGGCCGAGCATTAGCACAAAACCAACCATCAAACTGGCACCGGAACTGAGACCCAGCACATCCGGCCCCGCCAGCGCATTTCTGAAAAGGGTTTGCATTAGCAATCCTCCGGCTGCCAATGCAGCACCAGCAAGTAGGCACGTGGTTGCTTTGGGCAAACGGAAATTCCAAATTATTTCTCCAACAGTGGAGTTTTTGTAGAAAAGCTCCGCAAAGATCTCTCGAAGCGCAATGTTTGTGCTACCTAAACCAACATCTGCCCAAAAAAGCAAAATCATTAATAGAAATAAACCGACAAACTTTAATGCTGGAGAAGAGTTGCCCATTTTTTAACAAGGCGAAAAGTACTCGCTTTTGGTCATTTGCCAAGCTTGTTCGATTCGTATATTCTTCTTGTTTTTAGATTCTGGCATGCCCTGTCGCACTTTAACATTTCTGCTGGATCTGATAAATGCACTGTAAATATAACAATGTTAAGTAATTGTATATCAAACAGATATGTGATAATCCAT
This sequence comes from Flammeovirgaceae bacterium, assembly GCA_021299455.1. Classification (GTDB taxonomy): domain Bacteria; phylum Bacteroidota; class Bacteroidia; order Cytophagales; family Cyclobacteriaceae; genus ELB16-189. The sequence continues at coordinate 27,238 of JAJTGQ010000019.1, forward strand.
AACAAATTCCAAAAACCTTATCTTTTTTTGAATTGCTCACTTGGTAACTAACCTTATGTTCCTATCTTTGCAGTCCTTTTTGCGGTAGGAAACCCTCAAATTGGTTTAAAAACAAGTAAAACAGTTTCAATCATGCCTGGAATATTAGGACGAAAAGTAGGAATGACCAGTGTATTTGGTGCTGATGGCACAAGTATATCGGTAACGGTCATTGAGGCAGGCCCTTGCGTAGTTACGCAGGTAAGGAGCCAAGAAGTAGATGGTTATAAAGCCGTTCAACTTGCGTTTGGTGAGAAAAAAGAGAAGAACACCTCAATGGCAATGCAAGGTCATTTTAAGAAAGCAAATACAACACCAAAGAAGAATCTGGTGGAGTTTCGTGATTTTACTTCTGAGTATGACGGCATCGCGGAATTGGGTAAAGAAATAAAAGTTGGCGACATTTTCGCGGAAGGTGATTTCATCGATGCAGTTGGCACTTCAAAAGGTAAAGGCTTTCAAGGTGTTGTAAAGCGTTACGGCTTTGCTGGTGTGGGTGGTCAAACTCACGGACAGCACAATCGTCTTCGTGCACCGGGTTCAATGGGTAACGCTTCGTTTGCGGCCCGTGTAATCAAAGGCAAGAGACTTCCCGGTAGAATGGGAGGCGAGCGCGTAAAAACAATGAACCTGAAAGTGGTTAAGATCATGCCCGAGCAGAATCTTATTTTGATAAGTGGATCAGTTCCGGGTGCAAAGAATTCAACGATAATCCTGCAAAAGTAATGGACATAGCAGTTGTAAAGTACAGTGGCGAGAGCACGGGCCGCAAAGTAAACCTCGAGACAGAGGTTTTCGGCATTGAACCAAATGATCACGCGATCTATTTGGACGTAAAGAGCTATTTGGCCAATCAGCGTCAAGGAACTCACAAGTCTAAGCAGCGTAACGAGATCTCCGGTTCCTCTAAAAAAATCAAAAAGCAAAAGGGCACAGGTGGCGCTCGTGCAGGAAATATCAAGAACCCTCAATTTAAAGGTGGAGGTCGTATTTTCGGACCAACACCCCGCGACTATTCTTTTAAGCTGAATAAGAAAGTAAAAGAGTTGGCTAGAAAGTCTGCCCTTACTTATAAAGCGAAAGATAATTCTATCGCTATTTTGGAAGACTTTAATTTTGAAGCGCCTAAGACTAAGCAGTATTTGGCAATGTTGAAGTCGCTTTCTTTGGGCGATAAGAAGACCTTGTTTATCCTTCCTGAGGTTAATAAAAACGTGGTTCTGTCAAGCAGAAACGTTCGCAATACAAAAGTTATCACGGCAGCTCAACTTAATACGTATGACGTGATGAATGCAGACAACTTGGTGTTTGCCGAGAGTTCAATCAATTCAATCAATAGTCTATTAAAATAAACAGTAAGCCAAATGAGCATTTTAATTAGTCCCCTGGTTACTGAGAAAATTTCAAGCCTTAACGAGAAAGGCAAGTATGGTTTCATCGTAGAATCATCTGCTAACAAAGTAGAGATCGCCAAAGCCGTAGAGAAAATGTATTCAGTGAATGTAGCTAAAGTGAATACCATAAGTGTGTTAGGCAAAGCCAAGTCACGTTTTACTAAGGGTGGAACGGTGTCTGGCAAAAAGCCTGATTATAAGAAGGCAATCGTGACCTTAGCTGCCGGTGAAGTAATTGATTTTTATAGTAACGTTTAATAAAGAGCTGACATGGCACTTAGAAAACTGAAACCCGTAACTGCAGGAACACGCCATCGCTTGGCTCCTGTATTTGATGACATTACGGAAACTACACCCGAGAAGTCATTGTTGGTGACTTTGAAGAAAACCGGTGGACGCAATACGAATGGCAGGATGACCATGCGTTACATTGGTGGCGGACATAAGCAAAAATTGCGCTTGATTGATTTTAAGAGAAGCAAAGCCGGTGTTCCAGCTGTTGTAAAATCGATTGAATATGATCCATCTCGCACTGCAAGGATTGCAAAACTCTATTATGCGGATGGTACAAAGACATACATCATTGCGCCTCAAGGAATCAAAGTAGGGCAGACGTTATATTCAGGAGATAATATTGCACCTGAGGTAGGTAATGCACTGCCGTTATCAAAAATTCCTGTAGGTACAATCGTACATAATGTAGAAGTGAAGCCGGGTCAAGGAGCGTCAATTGCACGTAGCGCGGGTTCTTTTGTTCAATTAGTTGCACGCGAAGATGTGTATGCAACATTGAAGATGCCTTCTGGCGAGATGCGCAATGTGTTGGTAAATTGTATGGCAACCGTGGGAGCTGTTTCAAATGCAGAACACATGAATGAAAGTGTGGGTAAAGCTGGCCGCAGCCGTTGGAGAGGGGTTCGCCCTCGCACACGTGCAGTAGCCATGAACCCTGTTGATCACCCGATGGGTGGTGGTGAAGGGCGTGCTTCTGGGGGCCATCCAAGGTCAAGAAACGGATTGTTGTCGAAAGGCAAGAAGACCCGTCATCCTAAGAAATATTCAGATGGTTTAATTATAGCTAGGAAAAAGAAATAATATGGGAAGGTCAATAAAAAAAGGTCCTTATTTAGATGCCCGCCTTGCTAAGAAAGTGCAGGTAATGGAGCAATCTGGAAAGAAATCAGTTATCAAAACCTGGTCTCGCAGATCAACCATCACACCAGATTGTATTGGACATACGTTCGCGGTTCATAATGGGAATAAGTTTATCCCTGTTTATGTAACTGAAAACATGGTGGGTCATAAGTTAGGTGAATTCGCGCCTACTCGCACCTTCAAAGGTCATAGTGGTAATAATAAGTCAGAAGGCCCTGGCGCTAAAAAATAATTCCTCAGATGGAAACAGAAAAGAAAGTAAAAGGATCTGTAGCAAAAAGAGCTAAAATCCAAGCTGTAAAGGAGGCCGCGAAGGTGGGTCCCTCTACTGTATACTTACATAATGCCCCTACATCTCCTCGCAAGATGAGATTGATCGCAGATTTGATCCGTGGCGAGCGTGTCAACAAGGCGTTGAACATATTGAAGTATGATGCGATGCACCCTTCGGCCAAAATGGAGAAGTTACTTCTATCTGCCATCAGCGCTTGGGAAGCTAAGCACACAGACGTGAAGTTAGAAGAGGCGGATTTGTTTGTGAAAGAGATATATGTGGGAGGTGGTCGCATATTGAAACGCTTGCGTCCTGCACCACAAGGTCGGGCACATCGGGTGAGAAAAAGATCTAACCACGTTACGTTAGTAGTTGATAGAATGCCAGCTGAATTGGCGGCAGGAAAGAAAAAGAAACCAGTAGCAACAGAAACGGCAAAATAATGGGACAAAAGATTAATCCTGTAGGTTTTAGATTAGGCGTAGTACGCGGCTGGGATTCAGCTTGGTACGGAGGCAAAGATTTCTCTGATAAATTGGTCGAAGACCACATGATCAGAAAATATGTCGATGCCCGTATTCAAAAAGGTGGTATTGCCAAAGTTGTTATTGAGCGCAGTAGCTCGAAGAGAATTACGATTACTATCCATACAGCTCGTCCGGGAGTTGTAATTGGAAAAGGAGGAACGGAAGTTGACAAGATTAAGGAAGAGTTAAAAAACCTTACTAAGAAAGATGTACAGATTAACATCTTCGAAATTAAGCGCCCTGAAATGGATGCTCGCTTAGTTGGAGAGTCGATCGCACAGCAATTAGAGGCTCGGATTTCTTATCGCAGAGCGATGAAACAAGCAATTGCTTCTACGATGCGAGTTGGTGCAGAAGGTATCAAAGTGAAATTGTCGGGTCGTTTGGCAGGTGCTGATATGGCCAGAACAGAACAATATAAGGAGGGGAGAATTCCTCTTCATACACTTCGCGCGGATATTGATTATGCAATATCGGAAGCCCAAACCGTGTATGGCAAAATCGGCATCAAGGTTTGGATTTTCAAAGGTGAAGTGTACGGCAAGCGTGACCTTTCTCCGAATGTCGGAATGGTAAGCAATGCCACCGGGGAAAATAAAGGAGGAGCGCCAGCTGGTGGACCGGATAGAAGAAGAGGCGGCAACGATCGCGGAGGAAGAAACGAAAGAGGTGGTGATCGCAACGAAAGAAGTGGTGGACCTCGTGGTGGTGGCGATAGAAGAACAGGTGGAAAAAGATAATTGAGAGTTTAAAAAAGTAGCGAATCATGTTACAACCAAAACGTACCAAGTTTAGGAAAATGCAAAAAGGAAAGTCCAAGGGATTGGCCACACGTGGGCATCAAATCGCTTTTGGATCTTTTGCATTGAAAGCACTGGAGCCATGTTGGCTAACCGCTCGTCAACTCGAGGCAGCTCGTGTGGCGGTTACACGCGAAATGAAGCGAGAAGGTCAAGTATGGATTCGAGTATTTCCTGATAAACCAATTACTCGCAAACCTGCTGAGGTGCGTATGGGTAAAGGTAAAGGAGCACCTGAGTATTGGGTAGCGGTTATTAAACCTGGTACCATCATATTTGAAGCGGGTGGAGTAACCATGGCAACGGCTAAAAAAGCATTGGCACTGGCGGATGGTAAATTACCGTTGAAAACGCGCTTTACCGTTCGCAGAGATTTTGTAGAACAAGTAGAGAAGAAATAAAATGAAAAATACTGAAATCAAAGGGCTTACAGTAGCTGAGCTGAAAGAGAAAATTGGAAGTGAAAAGGAAAACTTGCGCAAAATAAAATTTGCCCATCAGATTTCATCTATTGAAAATCCAATGAAGATTAAAGAGGCTCGCAAGTTGGTGGCGAGATTGAAAACAGAATTGACAGCAAAGGAATCAAAATAATAATTTCATGGAAGCGGAGCGTAACCTCAGAAAAGAAAAGGTAGGCAGAGTGACGAGTAATAAAATGACTAAGTCAATCACGGTTGCCATTGATAGAAAGGTGAAACATCCGATCTATGGAAAGTTCATGAACAAGACTACGAAGTTCATGGCGCATGACGAAAAAAATGAGGCCGGTATTGGAGATACTGTCCGCATCATGGAGACACGCCCATTGAGCAAGAGCAAGAGATGGAGATTGGTTGAAATAGTTGAAAAAGCGAAGTAATCATGATACAGACAGAATCGAGGCTCACAGTAGCCGATAACAGTGGCGCAAAAGAAGTATTGTGTTTGCATGTGCTGGGAGGAACGCGCAGACGTTCAGCTAGCGTGGGCGACAAAATTGTGGTGACCGTTAAATCGGCCATCCCTACGAGCCAAATCAAAAAAGGCACAGTTTCAAAAGCGGTGATCGTTCGTACTAAAAAGGAAATCAGAAGAAAAGACGGATCTTATATTCGGTTTGAAGACAATGCGGCTGTTCTTTTGAATCCTCAAGATGAGCCAAGAGGCACACGTATTTTTGGCCCGGTAGCTCGTGAACTTCGTGAAAAGCAATTCATGAAAATTATTTCTTTGGCTCCAGAAGTATTATAATCATATGGAAAGAAAATCAAACAAGCAGCAGAAACTGCACATCCGGAAAGGCGACACTGTGAAAGTGTTGACAGGCAATGACCGAACCAAGACTGGAAAAGTATTGGAAATCATTGCGGATAAGAGCCGCGCTATTGTGGAGGGAATTAATATCGTCACGAAGCATCAAAAACCAACCGCTGGTAAGCCAGAAGGAGGAATTAAGAAGATGGAAGGAACGATTCACATCAGCAATCTGATGTTGGTTGATCCAGGAACGGGTAAAGCTGTTCGTACCGGTCGGAAATTGAATGACAAAGGAAAGCTTCAAAGATTTTCTAAGAAAACAGGTGAATTTATAAAGTAATGGCAACACCAAGATTAAAAGCAAAGTACCTCAAGGAAATCGTTCCTGGCCTGAAGCAGAAGTTTCAGTATAAGTCAGTAATGCAGGTACCCAAGATCGAAAAGATTTGTATCAACAAAGGTATTGGCGCAGCTGTAGCTGATAAGAAATTGATTGAAGTAGGCGTTGAAGAGCTTACAACTATTTCTGGTCAAAAAGCGGTTTCTACCAAGTCGAAGAAAGATATCTCTAACTTTAAGCTGCGTGGTAACCAAGCGATTGGCGCCAAGGTAACTTTGCGTGGAGATAGAATGTATGAATTCATGGATCGTTTGATGAATATCGCTCTTCCTCGCGTGAGGGATTTTAAAGGAGTGAATGACAAAGGATTTGATGGACGTGGAAATTATACACTGGGCGTGAAGGAGCAGATCATTTTCCCAGAGATTTCTATTGATAAGGTTCAGAAAATTAATGGAATGGATATCACCTTCGTAACTACCGCACCTACGGATGAGGAGAGCTACGAATTATTGAAAGCATTTGGTATGCCTTTCGTCACTAAAAACTAATAGCATGGCAAAGTTAGCAGTCATCGCAAGAGACAAAAAGAAGTTAAGATTAGTTGAGCGCTACGCCAAAAAACGTGCAGCGCTTAAGGAAGCTCAAGACTGGGTTGGATTGGATAAACTTCCAAGAAGCTCGTCAAAAGTAAGGCTACATAGCAGATGCAAGCTTACCGGACGCCCCAGAGGCTATATGGCTAAGTTTGGCATTTGTCGTAATCAGTTTCGCCAATTGGCGAGTGAGGGAAAAATCCCTGGCATAACTAAGTCAAGCTGGTAAGCTTGTTTTAGCCTGCCAAAGGCATAGAATTTATTGGTTGCTGAGTACCGAGGTCAACTCCCAGAATATCGAAGTTGAAACCGGGTAACAGTTTGGATAACAAAAATTGTTATTTATCTTTGCAGCCCCGTTCGAAAAATGGGGCTTGCTTTTTAAAGAAAAGTGAAATGAAGACTACTGATCCAATTGCAGATTATTTAACCCGGTTGCGCAACGCCATCAAGGCTCGCCACCGTGTAGTGGAAGTGCCTGCTTCTAACTTAAAGAAAGAAGTAACAAAGGTTCTTTTTGACAAGGGGTACATCCTAAACTACAAGTTCGAGGAAACGGACAATAAACAAGGCAACATCAAGATTGCTTTGAAGTATAACCCTGAGACAAAGGAGTCGGCAATTACCAAGCTGGATCGTGTCAGTTCACCTGGTTTGCGCCAGTACAAAGGAGCTGATCGCCTTCCAAAGGTATTGAACGGTTTAGGCATTGCCATTCTGTCAACTTCTAAAGGTGTTATCACCGACAAAGAAGCAAAGGCATTGAATGTAGGTGGAGAGGTTTTATGTTATATCTATTAATTATACAACGTCATGTCACGAATAGGTAGACTTCCGATAGAACTTCCCAAAGGTGTAACATTCACGTTTGCTGAAGCAGACCATAAAGTTACAGTGAAAGGACCCAAAGGTGAGTTAAAACAACTCATTGATGCTGATTTTAAAATAACCTTGGAAGAGGGAAACATTGTGGTTCATCGCCCTACTGAGCAGAAGAGACACAAGGCTATGCACGGATTGTATCGCTCTCTCATTGCCAATATGGTAGAGGGTGTTAGCACAGGTTATAAAAGACAATTAGAAGTAATTGGAGTAGGTTTCAAGGCTACGGCACAAGGCAACTTGTTAGATTTAAGCTTGGGCTATTCACACAGCGTGATCCTGGCTGTTCCTTCTGAGCTAAAGGTGGTAGCCACTCAAGAGAAAGGACAAAATCCTATTATCACGTTGGAAGGAACCGACAAGCAATTGATCGGTCAGGTAGCTGCCAAAATAAAATCGTTGCGCAGCGTTGAACCTTACAAAGGAAAGGGTATTCGTTATGTTGGTGAGTTTGTTCGTAGAAAAGCTGGTAAAGCAGCAGCTAAATAATAGAAGGTATGCCAAATATTAAAGTTAGAAGGCTTCGGATAAAAAAAGGGATCCGCAAAAAACTGGAAGGAACTTTGGCTCGTCCGAGACTTTCTGTTTTCAAAAGCAATAAAGCAATCTATGCCCAGGTGATTGATGATGCGAAAGGACATACTCTTCTTGCTACGTCTTCAAAAGATCTTGACAAGAAAGGTGGAGTAACTCTTTCGATTTCAAAAACCGTAGGTCAGAAGTTAGCAGAAAAAGCATTGGCTAGCGGAATCAAAGACATCGTATTTGACCGCAACGGTTATTTATATCACGGTAACATTAAAGCTTTGGCCGAAGGTGCCAGAGAGGGAGGCTTAAATTTTTAATAGCATGACACAAAGTAACGTCAGCACAGTAAAAGCCAGTGAAATCGACCTTAAAGAAAAGGTGGTTGCAATCCAGCGTGTAGCCAAAGTGGTGAAAGGTGGTAGAAGATTTAGTTTCGCTGCCATTGTGGTGGTAGGCGATGGAAATGGAGTAGTAGGTTACGGATTAGGTAAAGCTAATGAGGTAACTGACGCCATTACAAAAGGAATAGATGACGCAAAAAAGCACTTGGTGAAGGTACCTATTATTAAAGGCACTGTTCCACATGAGTCGCTTGGCAAGTTTGGTGGTGGTTTTGTGCTTTTGAAGCCCGCCTCTCCAGGTACAGGTGTAATTGCAGGTGGTGCGATGCGTGCGGTGCTGGAAAGTGCTGGGGTGCATAATGTGTTGGCGAAATCGAAAGGTTCATCCAACCCACACAACGTGGTGAAGGCAACTTTCAAGGCGTTGACAACTATGCGCGATCCTCAAACCATCGCGAGAAATCGTGGTGTTTCTTTATCAAAAGTTTTTAACGGTTAATACCCATGGCAAAAGTTAAAATCACCCAGATCCGTAGCATGATCAAGAGACCTGATACGCAACAGCGCACTATTCAGTCGTTGGGTCTAGGCAGGATCAATAAGTCGGTGGAAGTGGAGTACACTCCGCAGATACAGGGGATGGTAAAAAAAGTTAGTCATTTAGTGAGCGTAACAGAATTATAAGATGAAATGGTCGCATACAAGTTTTTTTCAAAGCGCAACATGGATTAGACCATTCCATGTGACCATAAAAATATATAGAAACACATGAAGCTGCACACACTTAAGCCGGCCGAAGGATCGGTAAGAACAAATAAGAGATTGGGTCGCGGACAAGGTTCTGGCGGTAGTACCGCAGGTCGTGGTCACAAAGGAGCACAATCTCGTTCTGGTAATAGTAAGAAAAGTGGTTTCGAAGGTGGACAGATGCCACTTCAGAGACGCGTACCAAAATTTGGTTTCAAGAATAACAACAAAATCACCTTCAAAGCAATCAATTTGGATGCCTTAGAAGAATTGGCAAAAAAGACAAGTGCCTCTTCATTGAGCATTCAGTTGATGATTGACAATGGAATTGTTGGCAAGAAAGACAGAGTAAAGGTATTGGGTCGTGGCGAATTGAAGACGAAAGTAAATGTAGAAGCACATTCATTTTCTGAAACTGCAACGAAAGCCATTGAAACAGCAGGCGGTAGCGCCACAACCAAGAAATAGATGAAGCGTTTCTTTACAACTATAAAGAACATTTTTGCGATCGAAGATCTTCGTGTAAGAATTCTTAACACGATGGGCTTCCTTATTATTTTCCGATTAGGTTCTTATATCGTTTTACCGGGTATTGATCCAAATTTATTAACGGGCAATCAAGGTGGCATTTTTGATTTCTTGAACACCTTTTTAGGTGGCTCATTCAGCCGAGCTTCGATCTTCGCGTTGGGCATTATGCCTTACATTTCTGCTTCTATCGTTGTTCAATTATTGACCGTAGCAGTTCCTCATTTTGCCAAAATGCAAAAAGAAGGAGATAGTGGAAGAAAAAAATTAAATCAGTTTACTCGAGTGCTGACAATCGCTATCACCGCTGCCCAGTCATACGGTTACCTACGCGCAACAGTAAATGACGAGGCAATTATTAATCCTGGATTGTTTTTCACGATTTCATCAATGATAATCATAGTAGCCGGAACCATGTTCTGTATGTGGCTCGGTGAGCGCATCACAGATAAAGGTATTGGTAATGGTATCAGTATGCTTATCATGATCGGTATTGTTTCTCGCTTCCCCGCAGCGATCTACCAGGAAGCCGATACAAAAGGTCTTAGTGGTGGATTGTTGTTGATCATCGAAGCACTTGCTTTATTCTTCGTGGTAGTAGGAGTAATCGCGATGACGCAAGCCGTTCGCAGAATACCTGTTCAATATGCGAAGCAAGTAGTAGGTAACAAACTGTATGGAGGTAAGCGTGATTTTATTCCTTTGAAATTGAATTCTGCCGGTGTAATGCCGATCATCTTCGCGCAAGCGTTGATGTTCATTCCACCATTGGTTGCACAAATTTGGCGAGACAGCGATGTAAGTGCCTATGTGGGTACTACCTTTGCAGATTTTACATCATGGCAATACAACTTGCTGTTTGCTTCATTGATTATCGTTTTTACATTCTTTTATACAGCCATCACAGTGCCGTCTAATGACATTGCTGAGAACTTGAAAAGAAATGGTGGGTTTGTGCCGGGTATAAAGCCAGGTAAACAAACGGCTGAGTTTATCGATAGTATATTATCAAAGATTACTTTACCAGGTGCATTGTTGTTAGCAGCTGTTGCCGTTCTTCCTGCTTTTGCAGTGAAGGCGGGCATCACGCAAAACTTTGCTTACTTCTATGGTGGTACTTCACTCCTCATTTTGGTGGGTGTAGTATTGGATACGCTTCAACAAATAGAAAGTTATTTGTTAATGCGTCACTACGAGGGAATGATGAAATCAGGAAGAGTAAAAGGACGTTCTCAGTTTGCTGCGGCTTAAAGTTGAATGGTTCACTATAAGACGGAAAGTGATATTCAGACTATTAAGGAAAGCGCCCAAGTTTTAGCAAAGGCGCATGCGGAAGTAGCGAAGGCCATAAAGCCTGGGGTGAAAACGAAGAAACTGGATAGCATTGCCGAGGAGTTTATACGTGACAACAATGGAGTGCCTTCTTTTTTGAACTATAATGGTTCATTTCCGGCTTCCCTCTGCATCTCTGTTAATGATACAGTGGTGCATGGTTTTCCGGGTGAATATGAGTTGAAAGAGAAAGACATCGTCTCGATTGACTGTGGTGTATTGTATAAGGGTTTTCACAGTGACTCTGCTTATACTTACCCTTTGGAAGGTGTTAGTCAAGATGCGCTGAGGTTGTTGGATAGAACTTACGAATCTTTGTATTTGGGTATAGCTCAAGCAAAGATTGGTAATAGAATAGGTGATATTGGACATGCTGTTCAGACATATGTAGAGCAGTTTGGTTATGGAGTGGTGAGGGAGTTAGTTGGTCACGGGGTAGGTAGAAGTTTGCACGAGGATCCTGAAGTGCCAAACTATGGGAAGAGAGGAAAAGGACCCAAGATTATGGCGGGAATGGTTTTTGCCATCGAGCCGATGATCAACATGGGAACAAAGAAAGTAGTGCAGGAGAAGGACGGATGGACGATCCGGACGCAAGACAGGAAACCTTCAGCTCATTTTGAGCACATGGTGGCCATCTTCCCTGATCGGACGGAGATTTTGACGACACACGAGTACATAGAAGAGAGTTATAGTTTTAAATGGCGAAACAAAAGTCGATAGAGCAAGACGGAACAATACAAGAGGCCTTATCTAACGCAATGTTTAAAGTACAGTTAGAAAATGGACACGAAGTATTAGCACACATATCCGGAAAGATGAGGATGCACTATATCCGAATTCTTCCTGGGGATAAAGTGCGGTTGGAAATGTCGCCCTATGATTTGACAAAAGGCAGGATAACGTTTAGATATAAATAGGTTATGAAAGTAAGAGCATCCATAAAAAAACGGAGTGCCGATTGTAAAATCATCAGGCGCAAAGGGAAATTATTTGTGATCAATAAGAAGAATCCACGGTATAAACAAAGACAAGGATAATTATGGCACGTATTGCTGGTGTTGACATTCCGGATAACAAACGAGGCGAAATTAGCCTCACGTACATTTTTGGTATTGGCCGTAGGTCAGCCCAAAAAATACTTACTCAGGCAAAAGTTGACTGGGATAAGAAGGTGAAGGAGTGGAACGATGAAGAATCGAACGCAGTCCGAGCCGTTATCGCGGAGCAATTTAGAATTGAAGGATCCTTAAAGTCGGAAGTGCAGTTGAGCATTAAGCGATTGATGGACATTGGTTGTTACAGAGGTCTTCGTCACCGCAAAGGATTACCTGTGCGTGGACAGAAGACAAAGAACAACTCACGCACTCGCAAGGGTAAGCGTAAGACAGTAGCGAACAAGAAGAAGGCAGTTAAAGGTTAATAAATAAAATAATATACTTTTCGTATGGCAGCACCTGCAGTTGAAAAGAAGAAGGACAAGAGCAAGAAACGCGTAGTCAATGTGGAGGCCATAGGCCAGGCACATATACGCGCCACCTTCAATAACATCATCATTTCCATCACGAATACAACTGGACAAGTTGTGTCGTGGGCTTCGGCTGGAAAGATGGGTTTCAAAGGCTCAAAGAAGAACACCCCGTATGCTGCACAGGTTGCTGCGCAAGAGGCAGCCACCAAAGCATTTGAGCTAGGTGTTCGAAAAGTAGAGGTTTTTGTAAAGGGACCTGGCGCTGGGCGCGAGTCTGCTATCCGTAGCATTCAAGCATCAGGTGTTGAAGTAATAATCATAAGAGATTTTACTCCAATGCCGCACAATGGCTGCCGCCCTCCAAAGAAAAGAAGAGTTTAATTTCAGTAACAAGAAAGTATAAATCATGGCAAGGTACACCGGACCCAAAACAAGGATTTCCAGAAGGTATAACGAACCTATCTTTGGCGACAGCAAAACGTTGGCAAAGAAGAATTATCCCGCTGGCCAGCATGGCAAGGGCAAGAAACGCAAGCAATCAGAATATGCTGTGCAGTTAGCTGAAAAGCAAAAAGCGAAATTCATTTATGGCATTTTAGAGCGCCAATTCGAAAATACGTTCCACAAGGCTTCGGCTAAGAAAGGCGTAACGGGCGAGGTGCTTTTACAGATGTTGGAATCACGCTTGGACAATACAGTTTACAGATTAGGTGTTGCACCTACTCGCAGAGCTGCACGTCAATTGGTGGTACACAAGCACATTACCGTAAACGGAGATGTGTTGAATATACCTTCCGCTTTCTTACGTCCAGGTGATGTAATTGCGGTGCGCGAGAAATCAAAATCATTGGAAGCAATCAACAATTCGTTATCTATCCAGGGAGCAAAAAAATACAACTGGCTGGAGTGGGATATGAAAGAAATGGAAGGAAAATTGATCAATCTTCCCCCCCGTCAAGATATTCCTGAGAATATCAACGAGCAGTTGATTGTCGAGTTGTACTCTAAGTAAGTCAAACCTTTAATTAAAATCACGTATGTCAATATTAGCATTTCAAATGCCGGAGAAAGTGGTGATGGAGAAGTCAGACGACTTTCACGGCTTCTTTACCTTCAAGCCTTTGGAAAAAGGATATGGAGTGACCATAGGCAATGCGTTAAGAAGAATTTTGTTATCTTCCTTAGAGGGTTATGCGATCACAGGTATCAAAATACCAGGTGTGTTGCACGAGTTCTCTACAATTGAAGGTGTGGTGGAAGATGTTGCTGAAATCATCTTGAATTTGAAACAAGTTCGTTTCCGCAAAGTGGGCGAATCTAACGACACGAAAGTGGTTGTTAATATCAAGAAGCAAAAGCAGTTGAAGGCAGGTGATATCGCCAAGTTTACAGCAGGCTACGAGGTTCTCAATCCAGATCATGTAATCTGTAACTTAGATGAATCTGCTCATTTTGAAATCGAATTATTAGTAGAAAAGGGTAGAGGTTATTTACCTGCAGAGGAAAGCAAACCCAACGAGCAAGTATTTGGTTTTATTCCAATCGATGCCATTTTCACCCCGGTAAAGAATGTGAAATACAGTGTGGAGAACACACGTGTGGAGCAAAAGACCGATTATGAGAAATTATTGATTGATATCGAAACGGATGGTTCGATTCACCCTGAGAAAGCATTGGAAGGAGCTGCTTTCATTTTGATTCAGCATTTCCGTTTATTCTCTGACAAGTCAATTGAATTAGAGACAACGAAGGATAGCGAAGTAGAGCAAGTAGACGAAGAGATGTTGCATATGCGCAAGCTGTTGAAAACACAACTTCATGACTTAGATCTTTCAGTACGTGCTTATAACTGCTTAAAGGCAGCTGAAGTGAAGTCATTGGGAGACTTAGTGAGACTGGACATTTCTGATATGATGAAATTCCGCAACTTCGGTAAGAAGTCGTTGGCTGAGCTTGAGCAATTGGTGGCCGATAAGAATCTTACATTCGGAATGGATCTTGCGAAATATAAATTGGAAGAAGACTAATGAGACACGGTAAAAAAATCAACCATCTTGGTAGAAAGTCAGCGCATCGTCATGCGTTGTTATCCAACATGGCCTCTTCGCTTATCTTGCATAAGCGAATTACGACAACAGTAGCAAAGGCAAAGGCCTTGAAGAGATATGTGGAGCCTTTGCTTACAAAGTCAAAGGACGATACGACCCACTCACGCAGAACAGTCTTTGCTTATTTGCAAAACAAGGAGTCGATTAAGACCTTGTTTGGCGAGGTAGCAGGACGTATTGCCAACCGTGCTGGTGGATATACGCGTATCATTAAACTTGGAGATGCTCGTCTCGGTGATGCCGCAGACATGTGTTTGATGGAATTGGTCGATTTCAATGATATCTACAAAAAAGATGGTGCTGAGAAAAAGGCTAAGACACGCAGAGGCCGTAAGGCAAAGAAAGATGAAGGCGGTGTGGAAGATGCTCAAGTAGTATCGGAAGCAACAGAGGAAAAGCCCAAGAAAGCAGCCAACCTGCCTGCCGGCAAGGCAGGAAAATCTAAAAAGGACGAATAGTGATTTCAAAAAACATAGAAAAAGGGATTGGACATCGTTCGATCCCTTTTTTATTGCCCTTTTTCGAACGAATGCGGAAAGAATTAACCTCGACCTTGATCACTGATTCAATAACAAAAGTATTTTTGTCAACCATTTAACTCTACTCTCTTGAACGGAAAAGCATATTTACTCTTAGCAGACGGCCTCCTTGTAGAAGGGAAGGCCATCGGTAAAAAAGGAACCAGTGGCGGGGAAATCTGTTTCAACACGGGCATGACTGGCTATCAAGAAATTTATACTGACCCCTCTTACCACGGCCAGATCGTTGTCAACACTTCGGCTCATATTGGTAACTATGGCACTGTGGTTGAAGACAATGAATCGAGTTCGCCCAAAATTCAAGGCATCGTGATTAATGAATTCTCAAAAGAATTCAGCCGAAAAACAGCCAAAGAGAGCTTACAGACTTACCTGGAAAGACATGGTGTGGTTGGAATTGCAGACATTGATACACGGAAGTTGGTGCGGCACATAAGAAGTAAGGGGGCGATGAATGCGATCATTTCCTCTGAGCTTACGCCCGAACAATTGAAAGAAGAGTTGAAAAAGGTGCCATCAATGGATGGGCTCGAGTTGTCTTCTGTGGTAAGTACTAAACAGCCCTATTTTGCAGGCGATCCAAATGCACCGATTAAAATCGCGGCACTGGATGTGGGCATTAAAAATAATATTTTAAAGTGTCTGGCGGAAAGAGGTTGCTATGTACAAGTATTTCCGGCCAAGACAACTTACAAAGAAATGGAAGAGTGGAAGCCCCACGGTTATTTTATTTCTAACGGCCCAGGCGACCCTTCGGTGATGGAATATGCCATAAAAACAGTAAAAGACATTTTAGATGCTGATAAGCCTGTGTTTGGCATTTGCCTGGGGCATCAATTGTTGGCATTGGCTGCCGGCCTCACAACCTTTAAAATGCACCACGGTCATCGCGGACTTAACCACCCTGTAAAAAATTTAATCTCAGGTTTGGGCGAGATGACTTCACAGAATCATGGCTTTGCGGTAAAGAACGAGGGGCTTGAGCAACATCCGGAAGTAGAGGTAACACACGTTCATTTGAATGATGGCACCATCATGGGCATTCGGCTAAAAAACAAAAAAGCATTTTCGGTGCAATATCATCCAGAGGCTTCGCCAGGACCGCATGATAGTCGGTATTTGTTTGACCAATTTCTTTCAATGATTAAGAGCTAATTTGAAAATTCGACAATTCGGTGATTTGAAAATGTAGCTAAGGAAAAGATAGAATCAATGAAAATGATCTTAACGTCTTTGTGTCTTAGCGGAAGAGTGTTGATGAAAACCCTAGTTCTAATTTTGTCATTATCAGTTTGTTATTTGACTTCTTTAGCGCAAGTTTCTTTTGGAGTGATAGGTGGATTGAATTTGACGAAAACTGTCTACAACGATCTCCCAATTGGGTTCACCTCGGCTAATGAACCCTCATGGGTGTCAGGGCTTCACGTAGGTGTGTTTGGGCAGGTTAAGTTGTCTGAGAAATTGAGCGTAGTGCCGGAGCTTCAATTCTCACAAAAAGGATACGAGGTTACTTATTCAGTTACCAACGTCAGTTCTTCAGTTAGGATAAATTATTTGGAACTACCCATCTTATTGTCCTACAGAATAAAGGCGATAAGCGTAGATCTTGGACCTAGTATTTCGTATCGATTATCTTCAACTCTTGCAGATACTTATAAGGATTTTGATTTCGGCTTGGCGGGTGGGCTACGAGTATATGTGACAGAAAAGTTTTTCGTGACGGGAAGATTTTACTACGGCCTAGCTGGAATTAGCCAGATAACCTTCTTCGACTTTAGTCTACGAACAGTAGGAACGGTTACTGAATACAATCGCGCAATTCAATTTGGAATTGGCTACAAAATAAAATGAAATTTAACTTGGTGTATTCGTTCCTTAGTGGTAAAAAATAAATCTAACATCTTAAATCCTAAATCAAAATGAGTTTAATCGAAAGCATCCACGCCCGTCAAATTCTTGATAGCCGTGGCAATCCAACAGTAGAAGTAGATGTGTTCACCGAGTCGGGTGCGTTTGGTCGTGCCGCTGTTCCTTCGGGGGCATCTACCGGTTCGCATGAAGCAGTAGAACTCCGCGATGGCGATGCCAAAAAATACATGGGCAAAGGCGTATTGAAGGCGGTGAACAACGTAAACACGAAGATCGCGGCTGAAGTGGTTGGGTTTCCCGTGATGGACCAATCACTCATCGACAAAATTATGATCGAATTAGATGGCACGCCCAATAAAGGCAAGTTGGGTGCGAACGCTATCTTGGGAGTTTCATTGGCTGTAGCAAAAGCAGCCGCTATGGAAGCAGGTCAGTCGTTGTACCGTTATATCGGTGGCGTAAATGCAAACACACTTCCTGTGCCGATGATGAATATCTTAAATGGTGGAAGCCACGCGGATAACTCCATCGACTTTCAAGAGTTCATGGTGATGCCGGTAGGTGCAAAGACGTTCTCGGAAGCGTTGCGCATGGGAGCTGAGATTTTCCATACGTTGAAAAAAGTATTACACGACCAAGGTCTTTCTACGAATGTAGGTGACGAAGGTGGTTTTGCACCCAACATCAAATCAAACGAAGCGGCCATAGAGATTGTCCTAAAAGCGATTGAGAAGGCTGGTTTCAAACCTGGTTCTGATGTGATGATTGCGTTGGATCCGGCTGCTTCTGAATTTTACGACAGCAAAACCAAAACATATACATTCAAAAAATCTTCAGGTAAGAAATTGAAGCCATTGGAGATGGCAGAGTACTGGACGAATTGGACGAAGAAGTATCCGATTATTTCCATTGAAGATGGATTAGCTGAAGATGATTGGGCCGGCTGGAAAGCCTTAACTGAAAATGTAGGAAAGAGTGTTCAGTTGGTAGGCGATGATTTATTTGTAACCAACGTCAAGCGCTTGCAACAAGGAATTGACAAAGGTGTAGGCAATGCGATCTTGATCAAAGTAAATCAGATCGGTTCGTTGACAGAAACTATTGACGCGGTGAACCTAGCAAAACGTAATTCATACAAGAGCATTATGAGCCACCGCTCGGGTGAGACTGAAGATAATACTATTGCTGACTTGGCTGTTGCCTTGAACTGTGGCCAGATCAAAACGGGTTCTGCTTCACGCTCAGATCGGATGGCGAAATACAATCAGTTGATCCGCATCGAAGAGGAATTGGGTGAAGTGGCCTATTTCCCAGGAAAGAAGTTTTAAAACGGATTTTCTTTAAATTTTTGAAGCCGAGGGTATTCTCGGCTTTTTTATTGCTTCGGAAAAAAAGGGAAGCGTGCTGGCATTTGTAGTTGGGTTTTTCGCATTTCTAAAATTTCCCTATCTTCGTACAACCATTTTTTAAGCTATGTTGAAGAGATTACCACCCGCCTTTCGTAATTTTTATATCGTTACAGGTCTTTGCTTCCTTGTCTGGATGCTTTTCTTAGACTCCAATGATTTGATATCGCGTTTTAAATTGGGTGCCAAACTGCGAAACCTCGATCGGGAAAAAGCGTATTACCAGGAAAAGATTGCTGACGTAGAGAAGGATCGGCATGAGCTGATGACTGACCGTGAATTGTTGGAAAAATTTGCTCGTGAAAAGTATTTGATGAAAAAGGAAACAGAAGATATTTTTATCATTCAAGAAGTAGATTAAACCACGCATGAAAAATTTAGTTGTTGTATTGTTGATAGGTTTGCCGCTGTTGGGCATTTCTCAGAGAGAAATAGAAGAAGGAGAGAAGCCGAAATTAAAAGATAGGCTTTATTTCGGTGGAGGTTTTGGACTTAACTCTGGAACGGACGGCTTTGGCAATTCCTATTTTTTTTATGCTCTCAATCCGATTATTGGGTACATGGTAAATCCGAAATTTTCAGTTGGTACTGGCATCAACTGGCAGCAAACCAGTTATGACCGACCCAAAGTAACTCTTACACAATATGGCATTAGCCCGTTTGCCAGATATAATTTTGATCAGCTTTTTGCTTATGGAGAATATAATTTGATTTCGACACCTACTTTCATTAATAGCGATCAGAGAAGGATTTTCAATAGAATGCTACTAGGTTTGGGCTACTCACAACCACTTGGAAGTAGAGGAGCAATCAACGCTATGGCACTGTATGACGTTCTTTACAACCAAAGTGATAGGGCATTTGCCTCACCTTGGGTTTTTCGTGTATTCTTTTCTTTCTAGTCCGGAAATTCTACTCCCAATTTCTTAGCTAGCACCTGTAGGTCTTCTACCACTTTTGAATTGAGCGGAATTCCGTCTTTCATCCGCGTGACTTCACTTTCACGTTCTGGGTCTCCGGGGATAATCATCTTGGGATGCCCTTCAATTGTTTTCGCCTCACGAAAGCGGGTGATCCAATTGTCCATGTGAAATTTGAAATCATCCGCTGGGCGAAAGGCATCAACACGCATCGCGCCAAAAAAATGACCGATACCTTCCCCAACAGGGTCGGTCGGAGGAGAAAGAAAACTAACAAAAGGTGGAACCCATGGGCCATAATTCGCACCGCTTAGCACTGCAGAAAAGATATCTACCCAGGCACCCAAACTAAAACCCTTGTGGCTGCCATGTTCGCGATCGCTGCCCAGCGGAATCAACGCGCCACCATCTTTCAGTTCGTTAGGATTTGTAGATGGGCTGCCATCTTTTTTTTGAATCCAGCCGAGAGGGGCTTCTTTATTTTTTCGTTGAAGGATTTCCAGTTTGCCATTCGCTGCCGTTGTCGTTGCAAAATCAGCCACGAAAGCCGGTTGATTTCCGGCTGGGATTGCCACACAAATTGGATTAGTACCCAATAACCTTTCAACTGAAAAAGTTGGAGCTACCAAAGGACTTGCGTTCGTCATTGCAACGCCAATCATGTCGTGAGGCAAGGCCATCATCGCATGGTAGGCTGCAATGCCAAAATGGTTTGAATTTTTTACGGCTACCCAGCCGGTGCCCACATTGTTTGCTTTCTCTATGGCAATTTCCATTGCCTTCGGTGCTACCACTAAACCCAAGCCAGCATCGCCATCTAATACTGCTGTGCTTGCTCTGGCATGAACGATCTTTGTTTTTGGCACGCTATTGATTCGCTTGGCCTCCCACAAACGCACATAGCCTGATAGTCGAGCCAGGCCGTGAGAATCGATTCCGCGTAAATCGGCACTTAACAACACATTGGCGGCTAATCTTGCTTCCTCATCCGGGCAGTTGATTTTTGTAAAGACAGCATGGGCAAATTGCCAGAGCGGTTGGTACTCAAAAATGGGGTCGTTAGGCATAGCGTTGAGAAGAAATCAGATTAACGGCAATTTGCAAGGTTTTGATAAAATTATCGTTCGAATTATGGAAATTTGATCATTGTCGAATCTTACCCCAAACAAATGAAAATCTATATGAAGAACCAACTTTTAGCCACCGCCTTGTCAGTAAGTGCGCTAGTCGCGATGGGGCAAAATGAGAAGAATGTCGACTCCAAGATCACAGACGTCACCGTTTTTTTAAACAAAGCACAAGTTACCCGCGAAGTCAAGACCCGCATTGAGCCGGGAAGAGTTAACTTGGTGGTGCGTGGACTTACCTCACAACTCGATCCGGAAAGCATTCAAGTAACAGGAAAGGGGAGCTTTATTATTCTAGGTATTAGCCATCAGCAAAATTATCTGAGCGAGTTGAATATGCCCAAAAGTCTGAAGGCATTAAAGGACTCTGTGGAACAACTGCAAAAACAATTGCAGTTGGAGCAAAGTCAGAAGGAAATTCTGAGTAAGGAGGAGCAGATGTTATTGAGTAATCAAAAGATCGGGGGGACTACTCAAAACCTGACTGTAGCTGAGCTAAAAGCAATGGCGGATTTTTACAGAAGTCGCTTAGGTGATATTGTTACTTCGCGAATGAAGCAAGACGACAAGATCAAGAAAATCAATGAGCGGATAGCGAAGCTGAATAATCAAATCAATAGTCAGAATGAAATGTATGGCCGCAACACCAGCGAAATTGTAGTGAGTATTTCTGCAGAGGCTGCTACCTCCGTTGATTTAGATGTCAACTATGTGGTGGCCAATGCCGGATGGTATCCCATCTATGACGTGAGAGCGATGAACACGAAAAGTCCGTTACAATTGAGCTACAAAGCCAACGTTTTTCAAAGTACGGGAGAAGAATGGAAGAGCGTGAAGTTGAAACTGTCAACGGCAAATCCTAACCAAAGCGGGTTAAAGCCTGAATTGAGTTCCTGGTATTTGGATTTTTATCAGCCGATTGCTTATGGGTTAGAACGCAGAAAGTACAAATCAACGGGTGCGGTGTCCAGAGCAGCAAACATGGACGAAAAGGAAGAAATGGTCTCCATGGCTGCTCCTGCTGCAGAGTCGGTGGCAGACTATGTCTCAACAATTCAAACCACGCTCAATACCGAATTTGATATTTCCCTTCCTTATTCGGTATTGTCTGCATCCAAGCCAACAACTGTCGATATCCGCAATTACGAAATGAAGTCTGACTACACGTATTCGGTGGCTCCCAAATTAGACAACGATGCATTCTTGTTAGCAAGAGCAACTGGTTGGGAAGAGTTTAATCTTTTGCCGGGCGAAGCCAATATTTTCTTTGAAGGCACTTTCGTGGGCAAATCATTTATTGATCCCAATAATATCAAAGATACCCTTTCAGTTTCATTGGGTCGCGATAAGCGAATTGTGGTGAAGCGCGAGAAACTGAAAGATCTTACTTCGCGTAGCTTCATGGGCTCCAATAAAAAGGAAAGTTACGCCTATGAAATATCCATACGCAATACCAAAGGAGAGAGTATTAAAGTGATTGTTGAGGATCAGATACCGGTGTCTCAAAATACCCAAATTGAAGTGAGTGTTCAAGATATTGCAGGAGCAAAATTTAATAAGAACATAGGCAAATTGGTTTGGGAAATGGAGCTGAAACCAAGCGAAACCAGAAAGGTCATTTATAAATTCGAGGTGAAGTATCCAAAAGATAGGCAAATCAACGGCCTTTAAAGAAATGAAAGCCCTGAATTTTTCAGGGCTTTTTTCTATTAATATTGTTTTGTTCTTTGTGTAGAAAAAAATTAATGCGCTTCAAATTATTTTTGATTTTGTGCTCCATCTCGTTATCAAGTGCGGGTCAAATAGTAAATACCGCTACGATGGACACGCTAGAGTCGACTGTGATTGGCCATTTGGCGGTAGGGGGCTACATTGATACTTATTACGGATACAACTTCGGCAGACCAGCGAACAGTAGTAATCCGTACTTCGTTTCTTCAAATCGTCATGACGAGATGAATGTGAATTTAGCCTATATCGATTTGCGCTACCGTGCGACCAATTTTCGAGCACGCTTTGTTCCTGGATTTGGAACCTATGTAAATTCAAACTATGCTGCTGAGGCTGGCACACTAAAGAATATTATCGAAGCAAGTGTCGGCCTACGGCTTTCGGCCAAGCGAAATATATGGATGGACGTTGGCGTATTGGGATCTCCTTATACCAATGAAAGTGCTATTTCCAAAGATCATTTAATGTATACACGTTCTTTCGCGCCCGAGAATGTTCCCTATTATTTGACTGGGGTAAAAGTAAGTGTTCCTTTAAACACGAAATGGACGGCCTATTTGTATTTGCTCAATGGTTGGCAAGTCATTCAATCGAACGACAAGAACAAAGCCATTGGAACGCAAGTAGAGTTTCGGCCCAATAAAAAAATGTTGTTCAATTGGGATACCTATGTGGGAGGCAATCAAACGGCTCAAAATCCTGACTTTCGGATGCGGTACTTCACTGATTTGTATTGGATATACAAAGCCAATGACAAATTTGATGCTACCTCATGTGTTTACATCGGGCTTCAAGAAAGGAACAATGCCTCTACTAAGAACTGGTGGACCGCAAACTTCATAGGTCGCTATCATTTTACTGAAACGCTTTCGCTTTCAGGGCGAATCGAATATTACAGCGATTCGGGCGTCCATCAATTGCCGATCACCGGTATTGATGGTTTTAGATCGTACAGCACGGGCCTCTGCTTCAATTATCAGGCTAATCACAACGCGCTATTCCGTTTGGAAGGGCGTCAATTCTTTTCACCCGATAATCTGTATCGAGACGAAAACGCTAACCCGACCGGGAGAAGTTCATTATTAACGGCCAGTCTGACGGCCTGGTTCTAGCAAAACATTATGGTTGGCTTTTGGAAGCAACAATCTTGAGCTTCAGCGAAATCTCATCATTTATTAAGTCGTCTTTGATGGTGCCAATGATTCCGGAATTGTAAACGATGCCCCACTTGGTACGATCGATAGTGAAAGTAGGTGTTTCCGCAACAACATACTTTTCATCGATCTTTACCTTTGCGGGAATTTCGATAGAGTTCGTCTTTTCTTTTAATGTCAGATTGCCTACTATTTTTTCTCCTGTGCTATCTGAGCGAATGCCCGTAATTTCAAAGCTGCCGAAAGGAAACTTTTCGACTTCGAAAAAATCTTCATTTTTCAAATGGCCTTCAAGATTGGTTTTGTCTTTTCCGGTTTGGTCAAGGTTTGTGATCGAGTTGATGTTGATTTTAAAATTCCCACTGGTTAATTGATTGTTGCTAACCGTAAACTGCCCTGCACTCAAGCGGATCGTTCCATTGTGTTGGTAGTTACCGGGCGTAGCGCCAACCCACTCAATAACACTGTTTAGGGTATCTACCAGATACACATCTCCTGTTCCATTCAGTATTGCTACTGGTGTCGCATCAGGCTTGGTTGTTTCTGTTTTCGATTTGCATGCATAAAAGAAAAGGAGAAGTGCAACAAAGGTTCCACTAACTATCAGAATACGTTTCTTTACGTTCATAAGATTTATTTTTTTTTTCAAATGTCGAATATATTTTCGAGGCAATCCTTAATTATTTTTAAAGAAACCGTTAATGAGTTGTTAAAACTAGTCGCTACTGGCAAGCACACCTTCTTTCAGGGAATAGGCAGAAACCCGGATTGATTTGAAGAGGTGTTTTTTCAAGAGAAATTGAATGAGACAGGAGGCAACCACAATCATATCTACTCTCATCTCGATCATGCCGGGAATAGCCAGTCGTTCTCTTCTTGGTTTGTATAGCAGTTCATCGAAGATTGTTTCAAAGCCTGCAATGGTTAGTGGGGTTTCCGGCTCTTTGGGAAAAGGCAACCCTTGCTTGTGGCAATATATTTCGCTTAGCGTATCGAACGAACCTGATGAGCCAACAAGCGTTTCGGGTAGATGCTTCTTTAGCTGACTAAGTAAAGGAGTAAGTTGTACCTCAAGATACTCGTTGATCTGTGCTCTTTCCTCCGGAAGTATAGGATCATGGTGCTGAAATTTTTCAATAAGACGTTGGCCTCCAATCTCCACACTTTTTTTCCAAAACATCTCGTCAGCGTTGGCTATGATAAATTCGACACTACCACCTCCAATATCCACAATTAATGATTTGGATACACCCATCGCTACAGCGGTACGCACTCCTAGGTAGATGAGTTCAGCTTCTTCCTCACCAGAAATTATTCTTACCGTGATGCCTGTTTCGATGAGGATTTTTTCAGTTAGCTCACCCCTATTTTTAGCGCTGCGCAGTGCGCTGGTACCAAAAGCGGTTACTTGGGTTACTTGCCAATTTTCTATCGTCAGTTTAAACTTTTTTAGTGCACTCAATACCAGTTCGATGGCTTCACTCGTGATAAATCCATCGTTGATTCCGCCCACGCCCATTCTGGCTGCGATTCGTTCCTGGCGTAGGGTCACAAATCTTCCCATTCTTTTTTCTGCAATCAGCAGATTGAATGTGTTGGTTCCAAGGTCGATTATGGCAATCCTTTTCTCTGGCATTTATTATTGAGTACGAAATATACATTAACTATATTTCGGGAGGTTTACAGAAAATCAAAACTTCCTTAAAATGGCGAATAAATCCTTAGAAGAGAAAAACAACGAGCTCAAACGCAAAAATGCAGAAGCTTTATTAGGAGGAGGTGAGAAAAGAATTGAGCAGCAGCATTCTCGAGGGAAACTTTCAGCGCGTGAAAGAGTAATGCTTTTATTGGACGAAGGGTCATTTGAAGAGTTGGGGAAGTTTGTGATGCATAGGTGCAATGACTTTGGGTTGGATAAAGAGCATTATTTGGGGGATGGAGTTGTAACTGGCTATGGAACCATTGGCGGTAGGTTGGTCTACATCTTTTCCCAGGATTTTACTGTTTTTGGAGGATCATTGTCCGAGACGTATGCGGAGAAGATTGTAAAGGTGATGGATTTAGCCATGAAAAATGGAGCTCCTGTTATTGGATTGAATGATTCTGGTGGCGCGCGCATCCAAGAGGGGGTGGTTTCGCTGGGTGGGTATGCAGATATTTTTTATCGCAACGTAATGGCCTCGGGGGTTGTCCCGCAGATTTCAGCTATCATGGGGCCTTGTGCTGGCGGAGCCGTTTACTCACCTGCTATGACCGATTTCATTTTTATGGTGGAGAAGACCTCATTTATGTTTGTGACTGGCCCTAACGTGGTAAAGACAGTAACGCACGAAACCGTAACTGCAGAAGAATTGGGGGGCGCAAGTACCCATAGTACTAAAAGCGGGGTAACTCATTTTGCCTGCGCCAATGAAGTTGAATGCTTGAACCAAATCAAGCAGCTCTTTAGCTACATCCCACAAAATTGTGAAGACGAAGCTCCCAGGTTGGCGTACGCTGGCAAAGACGAAAAAAGACCTTCGTTAAATACTATCATTCCCGAAAACCCCAATCAACCCTACGACATGCGTGAGGTCATAACCGGCATTGTAGATGCGGATTCTTTTTTGGAGGTGCACAAAAATTTCGCTGAGAATATTGTCGTTGGCTTTGCGCGATTGGCAGGCAGAAGTATTGGCATAGTAGGTAATCAACCTGCCTGCCTGGCCGGAGTGTTAGATATTGACTCCAGTGTAAAGGCCGCCCGGTTTGTTCGGTTCTGTGATAGTTTCAATATCCCCTTGCTGGTATTGGAAGATGTACCAGGTTTTCTCCCAGGTACAGATCAGGAATGGAACGCGATCATCACGAATGGAGCTAAGTTGCTCTATGCGTTTAGTGAAGCTACCGTTCCGCGCATCACCGTCATTACGCGTAAAGCATATGGTGGAGCTTATGACGTCATGAATTCAAAGCACATCGGGGCCGATATGAATTATGCATGGCCTACTGCCGAAATTGCTGTGATGGGAGCACAGGGTGCTGCAGAAATTATATTTAAAAAGGAGATTTCCGAAGCTGCAGATCCGAAAGCCAAGCTTGCAGAAAAGGTAGATGAGTACACGAATAAGTTTGCCACTCCTTACCGTGCTGCGCATCGGGGTTATATGGATGAAGTCATCTTCCCTGACCAAACCAGAGAAAAATTAATTAGGTCATTCCAGATGTTAGAGAACAAAGTAGCTGTACTGCCAAAGAAGAAACACGGGAATATTCCGTTGTAAGTGGTAGACGGGGATTGGAGCGGCAGGATGTAAAAAATTAGGATAAATTTGAATGTAAAACCTTCACAATGGACAAAAAAAGTAAACAATTCCTTTACGAGTATCTGAATAACGCATCACCCACAGGCTTTGAGTCTTCTGGTCAACAGATTTGGCTCAATTATATTAAGCCCTATACCAATGACTACATGATTGATGTCTACGGTACGGCTGTGGGAATCATCAACCCAAAAGCTTCTTATAAAGTAGTGATCGAGGCCCACGCAGATGAGATCAGCTGGTTTGTTAATTATATTACCGATGATGGTTATATCTACGTCCGTAGAAATGGCGGTTCGGATCATCAGATTGCACCTAGTATGAGGGTAAATATTCATACTGAAAAGGGAATTGTTAAAGGTGTGTTCGGCTGGCCGGCCATCCACGTTCGGGATGCAGGAAAGGAAGAAGCCCCCAGTTTGAAGAATATATTCATCGACTGTGGTGCTGCCAGTAAGAAAGAAGTAGAATCGATGGGTATTCATGTAGGCACCGTCATCACTTTTGAAGCGGACTTAATGGAGCTCAATAAGAACTACCTGGTTGGCCGTGCTCTGGACAATCGTATGGGTGGCTTTATGATTGCAGAGGTGACGCGCAGGCTCAGCGAAAACAAGAAGAAACTCCCTTTTGGGCTTTATGTGGTCAATGCGGTTCAGGAAGAAATCGGATTGCGAGGTGCTGAAATGATTTCGCGCAAAATAAAGCCTGATTTGGCCATTTGTACGGATGTGACCCACGATACCCAGTCACCCATGTATAACAAGAAGGAGAGCGGCAATTTAAAGTGTGGTTTGGGTCCAGTAGTGTGTATCGGCCCTGCCGTTCAAAACAACGTTCTTAAAATGATCACACAAACTGCTGAGAAGAAGAAGATTGCCTTCCAGCGCCAGGCAGTATCCAGATCTACTGGTACCGACACCGATTCCTTTGCGTATTCTGCCGAAGGAGTGGCCTCGGCCCTGATTTCGCTCCCTCTTAAATATATGCACACAACGGTGGAGACCGTCCATAAAGATGATGTGGAGAATGTAATTAATCTGATTTATGAGGTTCTATTACAAGTTAAGCCCAATTTTGACTACAGATACATCCGTTAAAAAGGGCTTTTTCTACGTTTTTTAAACTTTGAAGGCACAAAAGCTCCTTCTTTTAGCTTGAAGGATCAAAAAATCTTACACTCGATAGTATTCGAACAACTCAGACCCCTCTAGTTTTCTGGAGGGGTCTACTTTTGCATCACTAAACAACAAAAAAACACAATGAAAACAGTTAAAGTCCTTTTTGTCGCTTCACTCCTTTTTGTAAGCGGTGCATCGTTCGCTCAAGACCGTCCCGTTCATGAAATTTACACCATGATGGTGTTCAATTTCACCAAGTATGTTCAATGGCCCGATTCAGACAAGCCAGGTGAATTTGTAATCGGTGTTATTGGAAATGAAGATGTGTATAAGACACTCACTACCTGGTACAACGGCAAGACCAAGGGTGCTAAGACCTATGTAATTAAAAAATTTAGCAATGCTTCAGAGGTGTCCGATTGTGCAGTGGTGTATATCGATAAAAGCAAAAGTGGGGAATTTGACGCGGTCAATTCCAAAGTAAAAGGCAAGGGAACCTTGGTTGTAACTGACCGGAATGGCTTAGGCGCAAAAGGAAGTTGCATTAATTTCAAGACCGTGGATGAAAAGCTAAGAATAGAACTGAATCAAAAAGCAATAGAAACAGCCAATTTGAAGGTTTCTAGTGCCCTGACATCAATGGCTATATTAATCTAAATTCATATTTTTATATATAACTTTGAGGTGTTCTAAATAGTTGTGAAATGAAAAGATTATTGATAGTTAGTTTAATGCTAGTGGCCGGTACTGTTGGGTTTTCGCAAACCGAAAAGCCGATGTATGAGATTCATGCGCAAATGATCTATAATTTCATCAAGTATATTCAATGGCCTAATGATACTGAGCCCGGAGAATTTGTGGTTGGTATTGTTGGAGAGGATGATGTTTTCAATACCCTCAAGAATTATTACGATGGTAAGCCGAAAGGTGCAAAAAAGTACTCGATCAGGAAATTATCTGGTGCGGAAGAGGCGGCTAGCTGCAATGTGGTTTACATTGGAAAAAACAAAGGTGGGCAGTTTGACAATATAAAGAATGCTGTTTCCGGAAAACCCGTTTTAACAATTACGGATAGCTCGAATCTTGGGAAGAAGGGGAGTTGCATCAACTTTAAAGTGTTAGACGGAAAACTTAAGTTTGAATTGAATCAAGCTTCGGTAACCGCTTCTACCTTAAAAGTGGCAAGTCAATTAAGCAGCATGGCGATTTTGTTATAAGAGAGTAGGAATGGTTTTTATCGACCATTTACATCGGGAAGTAGAGATCCCTTATCCACCAAAACGTATCATATCATTAGTTCCGTCTCAGACGGAACTTTTGTTTTTTCTGGGCCTTTCGGATCGGGTAGTGGGCATTACGAAGTTCTGTGTTCATCCGCCAGAGTGGTTTACAAGCCTGCCGAAGATTGGGGGTACCAAGAACTTTAGATTCGATGTAATCGATCAGCTTAGACCTGATTTGATTATTGGGAACAAAGAGGAAAATTACCTGGCTGGTATATCTGTCCTTCAGGCAAAGTATCCGGTTTGGATGACCGATGTGTCGTCCTACCAGGAGGCTCTTCAAATGATTGTATCAGTTGGTGCTTTGACTGACAAAGAACAGCAAGCTGCCTCGCTCAGAAATGAGATCGAGGCAAGATTTCAAAAGTTGTCCCTTAAAACCCCCAGACGTGTTCTATACCTTATTTGGCGTCAACCTTGGATGGCGGCTGGTAAAGGCACTTTTATAGATAGCATGCTTTCCAAGATCGGATTAGTGAACGTATTGGAAGAAACAAGATACCCGACCTTGTCAGAAGCCCAACTTCAGCAGCTGCAACCAGAACTAATCTACCTTTCTTCGGAACCATATCCGTTTCAACAAGAGCATATCCGTGAGTTACAGACGGTTGTTCCAAAGGCGGAAGTCACTTTAGTGGACGGAGAGTTGTTTTCCTGGTATGGAAGTAGAATGCTATTGGCTCCAGATTATTTTGCTTCCCTCACAAACTAGTTGTTTCAAAACCTACCGAATTCATATCTCGCCAAAAACCAGGATACGATTTGTTTACAACTTCTGGCGATTCAATCTTCAAATCTTTGATTGTTGCTAATGGAGCAAAACCCATGGCCATGCGATGGTCGTGATAAGTTTGAATAGTGATTGATTGAGTGGGAATTCGACCCGGTTCCAGTTTCCAGTTTCCGGTGGATGGCTCGCTCAAGGTGGCACCGATTTTTTGCAGTTCATTCTGAAGCGCTGCAATACGATCTGTTTCCTTTATCCGGAGGCTCTCCAACCCGGTAAAATCGCCCGGTATCCCTTTTGCCGCGCAAACTGGCAATACTGTTTGTGCTAGATCGGGGCAATCTTTAAAATCCCAGGTCAGATTTTTGGCGGCCTCCTTTTTAGAAAGTAGCGCATTCCCGTTTTTGAAAATAGTTTGAACACCTAGGTGGTTCATGATATCAACAATCACCCTGTCGCCCTGCAATGACTTTTCAGAGACTTTCGGAAGAGTTAGTTCAGCCTGTTTTGCCAATGCGACAAACGCAAACCAATAGCTGGCGGATGACCAGTCTGCTTCTACTACTACTACCGCTTTTTTGAATCTTGAATGTTGAATCTTGATGAGCCCTTTATCAAAATCCAAAAAGGTCTCCACGCCAAACTGTTTCATCAGTTCTGCCGTCATTCGGATGTAGGGTACACTGCCAATTTTTCCCTGTAAGTGGATTGTCAACCCTTTTGGCAGAATAGGTGCCACCATCATTAGTGCAGAGATGTATTGACTACTCACATTGCCTGGTATTGCCAATTGATCGGCCAGTTGGCCACTGAAGCCCTTTGTTTCAATGGGTGGAAACCCCTCCTTTTCTATATAGTCGATCGAAGCTCCAATTTTCCGTAAAGCATCCACCAATAATGCAATAGGCCTTTCCTTCATTCGATCTGTTCCCGTCATTACTTTGTTTTTTCCGGATAGGGCAAAATAAGCGGTAAGAAATCGCATTGTTGTTCCAGCGTCCAGCACATCGATTAAGGACTCCGTGCTGTAGACTAACCTTTCCATTAGTTGGGTATCCCTTGCAACCGACAAGTTACTAACGACCGATTGGTTATTGCTCAGCGCCTGTAGCAACAATGCCCGGTTACTAATGCTTTTGGAAGAGGATAACTCGCTGATTGTTCCTCGGAGTATAGAATTTGCTTTGATGGAGATATATGAAGTCAAGTAATCTTTCGTTTTAGAATTGGGAAACAAAAATTTAATGTACTTTTTTTATTTTACGTGAAACAAATTAATTTTATAATCAGTTAATGCTTGTATGAATACATCAAAGAAAATAGCAATTGGTTTAGGGGTAGCAGGTGGAGCGTTGTTGGCCGCATGGCTTTTAACGGGTGACCGAAAAAAGAAAACAAAAGAGTTTGTGTCTAAGGCTGCTAACGACATTAAGAACGTGTTTAATAACGAGGACAAAAAGAAAGACGACTCAGACGTACATTACGTTTAAGATTTGTATCAAAGTGCTTCATAGTACAGAAAGGCATTCGTTACTTCCTCATTACTAACTTCTTGATCCCACACAGCTTTTCCAATACCTTTCGGCAAAGCCATTAGTATTTTTTCTCCCTTGTTTTTTTTGTCTTGGCTCATCAGCCCCATTACAAGGGCATGATCGAACGGCTGAGTTGGCTTTTTGAAAATGCTGTTGATGAATCGACAAATTGAGCTTAATTCTAATTTCGAGATTAGGCTCTTCTCACAAGCGACAAAGGCCTCCATGATCATCCCCATCGCAATAGCTTCCCCATGAAAGATGCGCATGCCCGTTGCCAAATAGTGGGTTTCAAGGGCATGGCCGATCGTGTGCCCAAAGTTCAGTATTTTTCGTAGCCCTTTTTCGCGAGGATCCTTTTCGGTAATCTTTTTCTTGATGTCTACAGAATGGGCAATCAGCTGATCCCAATCCTGTTCTCCCAGCGATTTTCTTGAGATGTGACCCCACATTTCTTTGTCTGCAATAATGCAGTGTTTAATCACTTCGGCAAACCCAGAACGAAGCTCTCGCTCTGGCAAAGTCTTCAGGAAAGAAGAACTTATCAGCGTAGCCACTGGCTCCTGAAAAACTCCGATTTGATTTTTGAAGTGGAGAAAATCAATGCCCAGTTTACCGCCTACGCTTGCATCTACTTGTGCCAGCAGTGTCGTTGGCACCAATGCGAAGTTAATCCCCCTTTTGTAAGTGGCGGCACAAAATCCTGCCATATCGCCCAACACTCCCCCCCCAACAACAAGAAGGAACGAATGTCTATCAAAATTGAGGTCGGTTAATTGCTGCCAGATTTGCGTGCAGGTTTCTAGATTTTTCGATTCTTCCCCCGCATTGACTTCCACTAATGAATGGGTTGGTAGGGCATCTTTTACCAGAGAATAGCAATGGGATTTAGTGTGGTTGTCAACAACAACGCCCAATTGAGTAAAAGACTGATCTCGTAAAAAACTTGAAACAAGCAGACTGGCGTCTTTATTGAATAGAATCTGGGCAGTTGACATGGCTAACATTCGAGCTTAAAAATAGGCGAAATATCTCCTTTTGGATGATTTAATCCCTAGAAATCTCCTTCCGTCTTATATTTGTGGCCAATTCGATTATGGAAACTACCCCCTCAATTCAATTCGATAATACCGAAGTTGCTTTTTCTTATAAAAGTGATAAGGAATTGAAGAAAGCCAACTTCATTTTTTCATTGGTCAACCACCCGATGATTTCCGGTTTGGCTACTTCTTTGGTAAAGTTTAGTTTGGGCCTTCGCTTACCGGTTAAAAATCTAATCCGGTTTACAGTTTTTGAGCACTTTTGTGGAGGAGAGACCGCAGAAGAAAGCGAAAAAACGATTGAGAAATTGGCTCAATACCAGGTAGGTACTATTCTTGATTACTCGGTGGAGGGCAAACATGATGAGGCTAGTTTTGACCAGACGACCCGCGAGATACTATCCACCTTTGACGAAGCCACAAAGAGCCGGTCCGTTCCGTTTTGTGTGTTCAAAACGACAGGCCTCGGCTCTTCTGAAATACTAGAAAAAGTGCAAGCAAAGTCAGTTCTCACAGCAGAAGAGATGGCTGCATTTGGCCGAGTGAAAACGAGGGTAGAACAAATCTGCCAGCGTGCTTTTGAAACTCAAGTGCCCGTTCTGATTGACGCGGAAGATAGTTGGATTCAAAATCCCATTGATGACATGGCTTATGAAATGATGAAGAAGTACAATCAGAAAAAAACGATTGTCTATAACACGTTTCAGATGTATAGGGCAGATATGCTGGGTAATCTGCGCACTGCGTTTCACAACGCGGCCATGCATAATTATTTTCTGGGTGTGAAAATGGTTCGTGGTGCCTACATGGAGAAGGAAGCAGAACGGGCGGCCAAACTAGGATATCCAAATCCGATTCATCCATCAAAACAAGCAACCGATGACGCCTTTAATCAAGGATTGGCATTCTGCGTTGACAACAAACAGCGCGTTTCGGTTTTGTGTGGATCTCACAATGAATACAGCAATCAATATTTGACTGTGCTTATGCATAAGCATGGGATGAAGACCAACGATCAGCGCGTATGGTTTGCTCAGTTATTGGGAATGAGTGATAATATTTCATTTAATCTCGCAAAGGCCGGTTATAATGTGGCAAAGTATGTACCCTACGGGCCAGTTGAGTCTGTTATGCCTTATCTATTGAGGCGGGCGGCTGAAAATACGTCTGTTGCTGGGCAAAGCAGTAGAGAGCTTGGGCTTATTAAAAAGGAATTGAAGAGAAGAAGTCAACCGGGTTAACACATATAATATTTGTTACTTTTGTAATCATGGAAAGGGACGACATCCTGGCATTTTTACGACTGCAAAAGCTTGCCTTTAAAACGGAAATGGGAATTAGTAAGATTGGCCTTTTTGGGTCACTTGCTCGCAACGAGAAGCCGAAGGACATCGATATTATAGTGGAGTTTGAGCCAGGCACACAAGATCTTTTCGAAAAGAAGTTTAAGATCAAACAAATTATAGAAGCGAGATTTAATTTTCCAACAGACATTTGTAGAGAAAAGTTTATTAAGCCAAATGTGAAAGAACTAATCATGCGCGATGTCATTTTTGTCTGAAAAAGATACAATCAACCTCCGGGCCATCGCAGATTCTGTCCGAAAAATTGAAAACTTTGTTGCAGGAATAGCAGATAGCGAGCAATTTCGCAAGGATGAAAAGACATTTGATTCGGTTCTTATGAATTTTGTAGTCATTGGCGAATCTGTTGAGCGATTGACTGACGATTTTAAGAAGACCAATATCGAGATCCACTGGGGCAGAATTAAGTCCTTTCGAAACTTGGTTGCCCATAATTATTTTGGAATAGACTCAGAAGAGGTTTGGCAATTGATCCACACCCATTTACCAGTTTTGAAACAGTACATTAACAAAATTTTAGTTTAAGAAAAGGTATGCTAAGCGAACAAGAAATCATCCGTAGGCAAAGTATGGACGAGTTGAACAAACTCGGAATCAATCCCTATCCTGCTGAGTTATTTGAAGTGAATGTTACGTCACAAGAAATTCATGCCAACTATCCGCAAAGGGAATACAAGAATATTTCTATTGCAGGTCGGATAATGACACGCAGAGTAATGGGCAATGCCTCATTTGCAGAATTACAAGATGAAGCGGGTCGTATTCAGATCTATTTCAGGCGAGACGATATTTGCCCGACAGAAGATAAAACACTTTACAATATTGTTTTCAAAAAGTTGCTTGACATTGGGGATATCATCGGTGTCAATGGATTTGTGTTTACAACTCAAACTGGAGAAGTTTCGATTCACGTAACAAGCTTCAAGGTGCTGGCAAAAGCATTGCGCCCGTTACCCATTGTGAAAGAAACGCAAGACGATCAAGGGAACACCGTTTTACACGATGCTTTTACAGATCCTGAACAGCGATATCGTATGCGCTACGTTGACTTGACTGTCAACCCTAAAGTTCGGGATGCGTTTGTGAAGCGTACTCAATTGGTCAACTCCATGCGTAGCTACCTAACCGGAAAAGGATACCTGGAAGTCGAGACACCGATCCTTCAACCACTGTATGGAGGAGCAGCCGCGAAGCCTTTTAAAACGCATCACAATTCGCTGGATATGACATTATACCTGCGTATTGCCAATGAACTATATTTAAAACGATTGATAGTTGGCGGCTTCAATGGAGTGTATGAATTCTCAAAAGATTTCCGAAACGAAGGCATGTCGCGTTTTCATAATCCGGAGTTTACTCAGGTAGAATTGTATGTTGCCTACAAAGATTATTATTGGATGATGGATTTGGTGGAGGAGATGATCGAAAAGGTAGCTCTGGATCTCCACGGGACTACTGAAGTAAAAGTAGGCGAGAACATCATCAATTTTAAACGACCCTGGAAAAGATTCACCATGTACGAGGCGATCCATCATTTTACAGGTGTTGATATTTCGCAAATGGATGAATCTGCTCTGCGCGAAACATGCAAGCAACTGCTGGTTCCTGCCGATGCCACAATGGGGAAAGGAAAACTGATCGACCAAATTTTTGGTGAAAAATGTGAGCATCAGTTGATTCAGCCTACTTTTATAACTGACTATCCGTTGGAGATGTCGCCATTGGCAAAGAAGCATCGAAGCAAACCCGGGTTAGTCGAACGTTTTGAAGCCATTTGCAATCGAAAAGAGATCTGCAATTCGTTTTCTGAATTAAATGATCCCATCGATCAGCGCGCCCGATTTGAAGAGCAATTGGAGCTAGGTAAGCGAGGCGATGAAGAAGCGATGACACTCGATGAAGATTTTTTGCGTGCGCTGGAATATGGAATGCCACCTACTGCAGGGTTGGGCATTGGTATCGATCGCCTTGCAATGGTGATGACTAATTCATCTTCTATTCAGGATGTGATTTTCTTCCCTCAGATGAAGCCGGAAAAAAATCTAACCGTAGATCCTCAAACTGAATTTGAGCAAGCTGGCATTCGTGCTGAATTAATTCCGATCTTAGTTAAGTTGGGCGTTCAGTCGATGGTCCAATTGAAAGAGATGAAGCCTACAAAACTTTTTAATGACATCCCAGGGATGCGGAAAAAGTTAAAACTGGAAACGGTGCAAAACCCCACATTGCAAGAAATTGAAGGTTGGCAGAACGCCTAGCGAACGTCAAAGAATGATCTCGTCCGATTAAGTTTTAGATCGCGTAGTAAGGCCGATTTAACACCGATGTTAAACATGTAGTTTTGGAAAGGGCCAAAAGGAACCCAGCTAAGAGAAAGCTGCCAGCAATGTATATCTCGATTGATCGAAAAACTCGTTTGAGTGATTTCGCTTCTTACAAAATCGTAGCCCGAGTTGAATACTACTTTCCATTTTTCTGTCATGGAAATATCGCCTGAAAAATTCAGAGCCTGCGTAATTTGCGCGGGTTGGTTAGTGCCTCTTGAATAATTGATATTATAATTCAGGCGCAAATTCCACGGAATCTTAAAATCGATATAGGTATTGGCATTTTGAAGCAGGTAGGCTTTATCAGCTTCAGAAGCATTTGATTTGGCAATTTGATCGCGCGACTGAGTGTCGCTCTTCTGGCCCTTTGGATTAAGATTGGTGCTAAATGCTAATCCCGCAGAAGTAATTCGCCCAAGGCCTTGCCCCACATTCCATGCATATCGATCTAATCTTCGCTCTATAATAGACGTTCCTTCTGCTGGAATCGTCAGATCATTTCTGCTCTTTTCGTATTGATAAGGATCCAACGATCCGTTTATGTTAATGTTAACTTTGTTGTTTAAGATATTCGTGTTGGCGCTGATGGAAATCGTAGCGAGCTTAAATGAATCGGCTGCGAAATTGTAGCCTGTACCAATAGATAAATTATTAAAAATCGGAATCTTTTTATCGACTGTATCTTTTTTTCCCCTCACTTTCATTTCGATTGTGTTTCCCAAGCCGAAGCTCAGTGAGTTACTTATGCCTTGTCTAGATGAGCCATATACAAATCCTTCGTGCCTAGACTTTCGCACTTCGTATTCTTTTCCTTTTGCGTCTTTTAACTTAACAGCCTGATAATACCCGTAACTGGGGTCTCCAAAGTCCGGTGTGTAGTTATAGGAGATATTGGGTGTGATCACATGCCGAATCCCCCTGATACTACTCGTTGGATTCTCTGCCAAATAAGTTCCAAAAATTCGAGTGGTAACAGAGACTCCCATCGAAAAATTATTGATACGATTGAAGACGTTAGCTGTGTCTTTGACCACCGCTGTTTTTCCGGTTGCATCCGCCCCCCAATTAAGTTGTCTGAAGTACCATGTTTCATCGATCGATATATTCGGGCTAACCGCAAAAAATTTCATCACCTTCACGGTGGTTGAGATCGGGATGTTGTGTTTGATACCACTCTTCGCATTTTTAAAAAGGGTGGGTAGGTTTTGGAAATCAAAACTCGCAATGCTGTCTTTCGTGGAATTTCCTATCCGGCCTAAGTTATTTGTGATTTGATTTGTTCCGGCCAGGCTATATCGAATATTAAAATTGTCAGCGGCCTCACCCAGCTTTTTGTTTTTTAATGGATATAAGTTGTTGACATTAAATGTGATGTCAGGCATCGGCAAATCGACCTGGCCGGTTGCCAAATCCTGGCTGTGCCTTAAGTTAATTCCCGCTGAGAACGGGGTGCCGGGAAAAATTTTTGACAAGGAGATATTGGAGGTAAGTTTTCTGGAGATGTTATCCGGACGTTGTTGGTTGGGATTCACATTAACGCCCAAAAAATTGTTAGTAGTAAACGAAGACGTGGCAGCATTAACAGAAGCAGAAAAACGAGTATTCCCCTTTGATTTTGGCGAATGACTCCAAGTTAACTGGAAATCGCGGAGGCGGCTTTGGTCCTCGAATTTATCGGAAACCTGATTACTGGTATAGGAAAAATTAAAAGAGCCGTTGTATTTATACCGATTGTTATAGACCGTGTTTATCTTCAACGCATTAGATCCTTTTGTATAGAGATCTGCAAGCAAGGTAATTTTCAAGTAGTCACTAATATCAAAAAAGTACCCTCCATTGCGTAGGAAGAAGCCCCTTCGTTGCTCTTCCCCATACTCTGGCACGATGATACCTGAGGCGCTTTTTCGGGGTGAAGGAAACATACCAAACGCAAAGCCCAGTGGAGTTGGTACATGATTAAATTCCATGTAGAAAGGACCGGTAATTGTTTTGTCGCCCGGCACCGCTTTTGCTTTTTTGGAAACGATTCGAAAATGAGGATCTTTTAAATCACAAGTAGTGTAGGTGTTTCCAATAGTGAATAATTCATTTTTTGAATTTTTATAAACTACATCCCCAGCTACAAAGCCATCGCCTTGTTTGGTGACGACTTCCGAGATTTTGGCTTTTCTGTTTTTAAAATTATAGACCATGTCCTTGGTCTCGTAGGAGTCGTTGCCGTCTTTAAAAATCGGAAAACCAACCAGCCTTCCCAAAGAGTCTGGTTTACCATTGGCAGTAATGGTGGAGGTTTCGTAATTAATGGTAATCAATTCGGCATCTAATTCAATGGTGCCATATTTCACTTTTGCATCGCCATAGAGCTTTACGATTTTATTGTCCAGACTGAAATTGATTGAATCGGTGGCGGAATAAAAAATGGTGGTTTCGATATCTCCTTTTTTTGCATTCTTAACCGAGTCCTGTCTCGCTTTAACCTTCAATGAATCTTGGCTGACGACTGACGTATCTTGTGGATTGCTATTTAATCGTCTAGTCCCAAGCGTGTCAGTCTTTATCGGAAGAAGGCCTGGTTGTTTAACGGAACGCTCAACTTGGCCAAATACGGGAGATCCGATTGTGAGGATAAAGGTAAATAAAGCTATGACGGAGGGAGCCTTCCTTCCTTTGGAATTGATTTTCAGTAGTTTACGGTTTAACGAAAAATTCACAACTTTACACAAACTTATTGCAATTAGTCCAGACCACAGTACTACCGTGCGGAATATCCAACTTACGCTTTTGATCTTAGCAATAACCTTGCTAAACTCTTCAGCCACTTTTCGTCCTACAGGTTTCAAACTTGAAACGATTGTCATTGACCCCGGTCATGGTGGCAAAGATCCGGGTACCCACGGCAATAAGACTAAGGAAAAGGATATTGCTCTTAAAATTTCGCTAAAGTTGGGCAGTTATATTGAGAAGAATATTCCGGGGGTGAAGGTGATCTATACTCGGAAAACGGATGAATATGTTTCACTCGATGAGCGTGCGGAGATCGCCAATCGAAACAAGGCACAGCTTTTTATATGTATTCATGCCAACTCATTGCCGGGTGCACCTGCCTACGGCACCGAGACGTTCGTAATGGGGCTAAGCAAGGATAAAGGAAATTTTGAAGTGGCGAAACGAGAGAACGAAGTAATTTTGATGGATGAAAACTATAAAGAACGCTACGAAGGGTTTGATCCAAAGAGCCCGGAGTCTTACATTTTGTTTACTTTGAGTCAAAGTGCGTACCACGAAAGTAGTCTGAGGTTTGCTCAAAAGGTCGAAACGCAATTTAAGACGAAAGCGGGTAGGTTTAGTAGGGGCGTAAAACAGGCTGGCTTTTTAGTGTTGTGGCGCACTTCGATGCCAAGTGTGTTAGTCGAGTGTGGGTTTTTGTCGAACGGTAAAGAAGAAGGTTTCTTGGCTTCAGAAGAAGGGCAGGACTTGATCGCGTCTGGAATTTATAGAGCCTTTAAAGAGTATAAAACTGAAATTGAATCTATAAACTGATGTTGTTTAAGACAAGAGAATTCAAGGTTGGCCTGTTTGTAGCTATGGCCATTGTAATGCTGTATTTTGGATTTAATTATCTGAAAGGCATAGATTTTTTTACGAGTGTAAAAAGGTACTATGTGGTCTACGACAACATCAACCAATTAGCCATCTCTAATCCCGTTTTGGTTAATGGCTATCCTGTGGGCCGCGTGAGCCGTATTGGAATTCTGCAAAATAAAAACAATCGCGTGTTGGTAGAATTGGAAATTGATGCCACGATTGTTTTGAATGATGGAACTAAGGCAATTCTTACCAGTGAGTTATTGGGGGGTAAATCTGTCTTACTCACATTTGGCCAGTCTTCTAAGGAATTAAAGAATGGAGATACGCTACGCGCTGAAGTTGCAAAGGGGATGTTTGATGTGTTTTCAGAAACGGCTTCGCCCGTAGCAACAGATTTGCAAACCACACTTCGGAAATTCAATACTATTATTGACAACCTGACAAAAAATTCTCAGCAATTGGAAGTTATCTTTTCAAAGCTTGAAAAGACCCCGGATTTGCTTAATACAACGCTCATCACTGCCAATGGCAGAATTGAAGTTGTGTCTGGAACCCTTAAATCCGTTGGTGAAAATTTTAATACCACGCTGAATGAATTAAAGCCAACTCTCCAGAATTTCAAAACCCTTTCGGATTCACTTAAGATGCTGAAGCTGAATCACACGTTGAGCAAAACACAGCAGGCCATTTCAAACCTGAATGTGACCTTGGGCAAGTTGAACAAAGGCGACAACACAATGAGTAAGCTATTGACCGAGGATACACTTTATGTTAACCTGAACAGACTAATCAAGAGTTTGGATAGTTTGGCGAATCATTTAAATGATAATCCGAAGCACTTTCTTTCTCCTTTGGGGAAAAGCAAAAAGAAGATTGACCGTGACAGGCGCAGAGCCGCGGAAGAGAAGAAGAAAAAAGCTGCATCAAGCACCCCTGTAAAGAAGCCATAAGCTTTACGACCGAATGGATTTAGAATTCAATAAGAATGAAGATCAGCTGAAACAACTTTGTTTTCAGTTGAAGTCGAAGGCTCAAAAGACAATGTTGGGTGGAGGCGAGAAAAAGATTGAAGACCAACATCAAAAAGGAAAGTTAACGGCTCGCGAGCGAATTGAATATCTCATCGATAAAAATTCCCCTTTTTTAGAGATTGGCCTTTTTGTAGGAGATGGGATGTACAAAGAGCAAGGCGGTTGCCCTTCGGGAGGAGTGGTTACGGGTATTGGTTATGTCAAGGGCAGGCAGTGTGTCATTGTCGCGAACGATGCAACTGTAAAGGCGGGAGCATGGTTTCCTATAACGGCAAAGAAAAATCTTCGGGCACAAGAAGTTGCGATGGAGAATCATTTGCCTATCATTTATCTTGTTGATAGCGCTGGCGTCTTTCTCCCTATGCAAGATGAGATTTTTCCAGACAAAGAACATTTCGGCCGTCAGTTTAGAAACAACGCAAAGATGTCCTCCATGGGCATTATACAAATTGCTGCCATCATGGGTAGCTGTGTGGCTGGTGGCGCCTATCTGCCCATCATGTCAGATGAGGCAATGATTGTGGATAAAACCGGGTCGATTTTTTTGGCTGGATCCTATTTGGTTAAAGCAGCTATTGGCGAAGACATTGACAATGAAACATTGGGAGGTGCCACCACCCATTGCGAGATTTCGGGCGTTACAGACAATAAATTTCCCTCTGATCAGGCTTGCTTGGATCATATTCGTGGGCTGTTCGATAAAATAGGAGCCAAAGAGAAAGCTGGATTTGACAGAGTCGAAAAAAAATCACCAAAGTTAAAACCGGAAGAAATCTATGGGCTAATACCGAGCGACCGCACAAAGCCCTATGATATGGGCGAGATCATCAAGCGGTTGGTCGATGATTCGGAGTTTGATGAATACAAAGCATTATATGGAAAGACCATCCTGTGCGGCTTTGCCAGAATTGAAGGATGGGCGGTGGGCATCGTTGCTAACCAACGCAAGACGGTAAAAAATAAAAAGGGTGAGATGCAGATGGGTGGCGTCATCTACTCAGATTCTGCAGACAAGGCGGCACGGTTCATTATGAATTGCAACCAGCGAAAAATACCACTTCTATTTTTGCAAGACGTTAGTGGGTTTATGGTCGGCAGCAAGGCTGAGCATGGCGGCATTATTAAAGATGGCGCAAAGATGGTGAATGCGATGGCCAACTCTACGGTGCCCAAGTTTACCATTATCATTGGTAATTCGTATGGAGCCGGCAATTATGCGATGTGTGGTAAAGCCTACGACCCGCGTCTTATTTATGCTTGGCCGACAGCTCAAATCGCAGTTATGAGTGGCGCGTCTGCGGCAAAAACACTGCTACAAATTCGGGTAAGTACGTTGAAGGCACAAGGAAAAACAATCTCAAAAGAAGAAGAAGAATTGTTGTTGAAGGAGATTACGGATAAGTACAACGAGCAGTTGAGTCCGTATTATGCTGCTTCGCGATTGTGGGTAGACGGTGTGATTGATCCAATGGAAACACGAAAAGTCATTTCAATGGGAATTGAAGCAGCGAATCACGCACGGATTGAAAAATTTAACGTGGGAGTTATTCAAACATAGATGATGAGCTGATTCGTTTATTCGGCAATTAGGAAATTAACGAATCATCGAATTGACAAATTATGCAAATGCAAGAGAGCGAATTAAAGGCTTTGGTTTCGTTGTTGGACGATGAGGATAAACAAGTCAGTTCTCACGTAGAGGAGAAAATTCTTTCGATTGGAAAGGAGGCTATTCCCTTTTTAGAACATGAGTGGGAAAGCAATCTGAACCCTGCCGTTCAGGCCCGCATCGAAGAACTGATACACATCCTTCAATACGAGTTACTCAAAGAAAGACTGAAGAACTGGTATGCCGGTGAAGAGCACGATTTATTGACGGGGATGTGGATTTTGGCCACCTACCAATATCCGGAAATCGAACTAGAAAAACTGCGACAGGATTTAGAACAAATCTACTATGAAACCTGGCTAGAGTTCCGTCCGGATTTGTATCCCTACGATCAAGTAAAGGTGATCAACAGTGTCTTATTCAATAAATTAAAATTCGGAGCGAACACTAAAAATTTTCATTCTCCTGGCAACTCGATGATTAACGTTGTGCTGGAGTCTCATAAAGGAAATCCGATTACACTATGCGTGATCTACATGTTGGTGGCACAGAAGTTAAAGTTGCCCGTCAGTGGCGTGAACCTGCCAAATTTGTTTATCCTCACATACAAAGATGACAATCACCAATTCTATATTAATGCATTCAATCGGGGATTGATTTTTTCAAAGCAAGACATCGAGAACTACATCAACGAATTACATTTGGTTCCTCAGACATCATTCTATGAACCTTGTAATAGCATCGATATCGTGCGAAGGGCTCTTCGCAATCTGGTAATGTCGTTCGAAAAAATGGGCGAACACGCCAAAGCAGAAGAAGTGAAGCTGCTTCTTATCGAAATTTCTGATGGCGGTGATTTGGGCGTTTAGTCGCCCGGTAACTTTTATAAGACGCTGTTATAGTTTTACCTTCTGATAGTGCAGCCAATGACTCGATTGTTTTCAATTTCAATTTTCTGGCCGGTCAGCACCTTATCAATGGCATCTTTTAGATAATTTTCTTTGGTGTCTTCGGCCACCTGCGGATTGTCATCAATTGCTCCGCTGTAAACCACTTTGAACTGATTGCCTTCAGGCTTTAACAAATAAACTTCTGGTGATTTGCGTGCTCCGAACAAATCCATCGCGACCTGCTCTTTGTCTTCCAGGTAGGGGACGCCAAAATCAGTATAGTGAATTGCCATTTTTTCGGGGGTTTCTTGTGGATCGTTGGCGGAATTAATAAGGAGAAATTGCACCTTTCCGTTGTACGAATCAATAAGCGCCTTAACTCTCGCTTTGTAGTAGCTGTCGAAAGGACATTCGTTGGTGGTGAATAAAACCACAATCGCTTTTAGATT
This sequence comes from Flammeovirgaceae bacterium, assembly GCA_021299455.1. Taxonomy (GTDB): domain Bacteria; phylum Bacteroidota; class Bacteroidia; order Cytophagales; family Cyclobacteriaceae; genus ELB16-189. The sequence goes on from JAJTGQ010000019.1 coordinate 70,551, forward strand.
TTTAAATTCGCTCAGCGCAACGGATGTGTTTTTATTCACATCGTTAAGCGTAAAATCGGGTACGTTCAACTGCGCGCTGGCAGCAGCGGGAAGTAATAGTAAAAGGCAAAACAGGCTTTTCATGCTAATGGGGGTCGGTATATACCACGACAAATTCAGGCTCAATTTCATAACACAAAGCTACATTTAGTTTTACTTCCTGCATATTAATCATTCCTTTCAAATGGCCCATTTCCTCTAGAATAAACGGATCAACTAATAGTTGACTTGCAAAATGGAGGCCACGTTTTCCATGCACCTTGTACAAGGCTTCTTTGGCACACCAGTAGACGCAATGTTTTCGAATATCAGATCCCGCATTTTCCAACTCCTCTATTGAAAGCACCCTTGGAGCTATCCGTAAAAGCTTCTCGGTGGGTTGTTCAATATCAATGCCCACAGGTTTGTTTTTGTCTAGTTGAGCAGCTACAAATGGGTACGCATGTGAAAGAGAGATATGATGTGGCAGTTCACGAAGGAACGGTTTCCCAAATTCATCTTTATGAATGCCAGAATAGGAAAGGTCGTTTTGCTCTAAAAGTGTACGAATTAATACGCGGCTAGCTAGCCACTCCAGTCTTTTTGTTAAGTGGATAATTCCCTCCGGAGCTTCTTCGAATGCATTAAAAGCGAGTTCTTCTGCCGATTCTTCCACTTTCCAGATTCCCCACGCACTTTCTGTTCCTGTTTTTTTTAGCTTGTAAAGAGGCATTGGGTGAAGTTATGTTCAGGGTACAATTTTGGCAAAAATATCCCAATAGACTAATCTTGCATTTCATTTGGGCCCACGGCACTTTGAACACAAGAATGACAACTCCTATCGTTTCAAAAGTAAATACGCTTACAGGGCACCGAGATTGCGTGTATACGCTCCAACCAAGTACCGAACCAAACCTTTTTTTTTCTGCTGCGGGTGATGGCATGGTTGTGTCGTGGAATGCTGAAAGCCTGGCGGAGGGTGAGCTGATTGCGAAACTTCCGAACTCAGTGTATTCACTTCTTCATCTTCAGGATAAGGACTTACTGGTGGCGGGGCAAAATTATGAGGGGATTCACTTATTGGATTGGCGTGAACAAAAAGAGTTGGCTTCATTGAAGTTAACCTCTTCTTTTATTTTTGATATGCAGGTATTTGGAAGCGATTTATGGGTTGCAACAGGTGAAGGATCCGTTATCATTGTCGATTTGGAAAAATGGGTTATTAGGAAGAGGATCTTGGCCAGTGAAAAAAGTGCTCGAACCATTGCAATTAACCCGCAGCGTGGTGAGTGTGCTATCGGCTACAGTGATTTTTTTATTCGGGTATTTGCCCTTGAGGATTTTCGATTGATTAAAGAATGGCAGGCTCATTCCAATTCTATCTTCACCATGCAGTATTTTCCAAATAGTCATTTTCTGATGAGCGGTTCGCGCGATGCCAAGCTCAAAGTCTGGGATGCAAATGCTGACTTTAGGCAGGTGGAGGAAATTGCAGCTCACTTGTACGCTATTAATCATATTGCCTTGAGCCCTGATGGCAACTATGTCGCAACGGCTAGCATGGACAAATCAATAAAAGTGTGGGATACTGCCCAACTTAAATTGCTAAAAGTGATTGATAGAGCACGTCATACGGGTCACGGCACTTCCGTCAATAAACTCTTGTGGATGCCTTTCCGTAACTACCTGGTAAGTGCCAGCGATGATCGAAGCATATCAATTTGGGATATTGAATTTGGTGGAGTTAATGGATAGAAAATCGGTAGCAATGAGATATTTATTTTTAGTGACATGTTTGTTATTGGCGATTTACGGAAATACATTTTCTCAGGATACCACTCGCTTGTCTTTGTTATTTGTAGGCGATATCATGCAGCACGATTCACAAATTCAGTCAGCCTTTAATGCAACCACGAAAAAGTATGAATATGACTCCTGTTTTCGATTTGTTAAGCCCTATTTCGAATCGGTCGATATCGCCATTGGCAATCTGGAATTAACCCTTGCAGGAGCGCCCTATAAAGGATATCCTCAATTCAGTGCTCCAGATGAATTGGCAATGGCTCTAAAAGACGCGGGAATGGATATACTCGTGACCGCGAACAATCACAGCTTAGATCGGGGTAGAAGAGGGCTCGAACGAACCATCACACAACTCGACAGTCTGCATTTTTTACATACTGGTACTTTTCGTGATACTGTGGAAAGAATGAACGAGTACCCTCTTTTGATTTCAAAAAAAGGGTTTACGATTGCGCTTCTAAACTACACCTATGGAACCAATGGACTTCGGGTGACCAAACCAAACGTGGTGAACCTGTTAGATACCGCACTGATTCGAAAAGATTTGCTAAAAGCTAAGTCGTTGCATCCTGATTTCATTATTGTTTTTACACACTTGGGCTTGGAGTACCAGCAACAACCTTCGGCTGATCAGAAAAGGATTGGAGAGTTTTGTTTTCGCTTTGGAGCTGATGCTGTCATTGGTTCCCATCCACATGTGCTGCAGCCAATGGAGTGGCTTAAAGCAGAAAACCAGTTAGTTGTTTATTCACTAGGAAATTTCGTCTCCGGGCAGCGCGACAGATATAAAAACGGAGGAGGAATGGTGAGACTCGATTTGGTAAAGATAAAGACATCTGAGACGTCAATAAGCCGAATCGATTCTGCTGGTTACCTACTCCAGTGGGTGTATAAAAAACCAACTGGGCAAAGAAAATTTTATGTACTACCTGTACCTTCTTTTGAACACGATCCAACGGGGTTTATCACCGATCCAACCTCATTACTTCAGTTTAAGACTTTTATCGATGACTCGAGGAAATTCTTGAACAACTACAACGTTAACTTCCTCGAACGCGGTAAGGAGTAAACAAACCAAAAGTAAACGGCTGACTGTAAGCATATTCAGAACAATTTACTATATTTGTCTGTCGATTTTTTCATTTTTTAAACTTCTTTTATTTTTTAAACTGGTTAACTAAAAAATCACACTATGAGAATCACCCCATTGGAAATTCGCCAAAAAGCTTTCGAAAGAGTATTGCGTGGCTATGACAAAGACGAAGTAAATGCGTACCTGCAATCACTTTCTCAGGAATGGGAACGCATGCAGGACGATAACAAAGAAATTCGTATCAAATACGAAGCGACCGAACGTGAAGTCTCAAAATTGCGCGAAGTGGAAAGCTCTCTTTACAAAACACTAAAGACAGCGGAAGATACTGGCGCGAATGTAATTGATCAAGCGAATAAGACTGCAGAATTAATTTTGCGTGAAGCTCAAATGAAGGCTGACGCGATGGTTAACGAGTCTAGATCGAAAGCGAAGAATGCGATGGAAGAAGCTGAGTATCTTTCTAAGCAACTTTTGGCAGAGATGGAGGAACGGTTGAAGACCCTCGGTCAGCATTACAAAACACTGGAGTTGCATAAAGACAATTTGTTGTCAGATATGAAACGTTTGGCGGCAGAGACGATTGATAGAGTAGAGCGAGCGAAAACGGCAGCTCGTGATTTCGATCCAGATCAACACCTGGCGTTGGCAAAACGAGAGTCTAAAAGGACACTTTTCCCCAATGCGGAAGTGGAGCGTGAAATAAAGAACGCCATGGCATTGCCATCCCAAGAAGCCGTGAAAGAAGTCCCTCAGCCTGTTTTCTCTACAGAATTTAAGGCACAGAGATCATTCTTTGACGATATTCAATGACCGGTAAAGTAGTGCTGGAGGGTCTTGAATTCCACGCCTACCATGGAGTTTATCCACACGAGCGATCATCTGGAAACAAGTTTGAAGTAGACGTGGTAATCGACACGGAGTTTTCAGATTCTGCTTTTCGCGATGAACTGACCGGAACCATCAACTATGAAGATGTGTATGCAATTGTGAAAGATGTGATGGAGCGACCCGCCAAGCTATTAGAAACAGTAGGACATTTGATAGCCGAACAGTCACTTCTTTCTTTTCCTTCGGCAAAAGCAGTAGAAGTAAAAATCTCGAAATTCAATCCCCCGATCGGTGGTGTCTGCAAGAAGGCGAGTGTGGTTGTAGTTAAATTGAAATAAAGAGTCCCAGTTGTTAAGAGTCTATCGAAAGGTCTCAGTTAGGTGGCGTCCGTGAACATAAAACCTCTGGCGTCAGCGCCTTCATAGAAATCAACCTCTTTACCAATCAAGTACATCGTGTGTTTTTTCTCAACATACACCTGTATACCCTCCAGTTCATACGCCAAGTCGGTTGGTTTTTGTTTGTCAAACCCAATAATAAGCGATACCCCCCCACATCCACCACCTTTTATTCCTAGTCGTAGGCCATAACCCGCAGGGATATTTTTAGACTGCATGATCTTCTTTACTTCTTCTGCAGCCCTTGCACTAATTCCAATTGGTTTTACGTTGTCAAACATCCTATTCCAGTGTACGAGTATGCGTATAAAATTAGCTAAATTTCGAACATATTAGACCATTAAATAATTCCCATGAATGCCTTAATAGAATTTGGAAAAATATTGATTCCGGCCTCGATTGTATTATATGCCGTTTACCTCATTGTGCGGTCATTTATCCAGCGTGAAATCGAGCTTAAAAAACTAGACGTGCGTGGCCGCAGCATCGAAACGATTTTACCTGCCCGACTTCAAGCTTATGAACGAATGATCTTATTTCTGGAGCGTATTTCTCCTCAAAATTTACTCATCCGACTAAACAACCCCGGTTTCTCTGCCAGAGATTTTCAAAAAATTCTACTTGATGAGGTGCGTAATGAGTACAACCACAATGTTTCTCAGCAAGTGTATATGAGCGAAGAGGTATGGAGCCAGATAAAAAACGCAAAGGAAGATTTAATCATTATGATTAACGAATCTGCAACGGGAATGCCACCAGAGGCAACTAGCATTGATCTTGCAAAAAAGGTTTTTCAAATGACGATGGATAAGAAGGTGGATTTGATTAACCATGCACTATCGGAGTTAAAAAAGGAAATTCAGCAGATCTTCTAAGTATGGCAAAAGTTGCATTACTGGCCGGCACGACTGGGTTGATAGGTAGCCAACTATTAGAATTGATGTTGGCAGATGAGCACTATTCTTCCGTGATTGCCATTAGCCGAAGGCCGTTGGGTAAATCACATCCTAAACTAACAAACATTGTTTGCGAACTTAGTGAACTTACTACTGCCCTAGCTCAAGTAAAGGCGAACGATGTCTTTTGTTGTTTGGGCACAACCATGCGCCTGGCAAAGACAAAAGAGGCTTTTAGGGCAGTCGATTATGATGCGCCTTTAGCGCTGGCTCGAATAGCAAAACAAAACGGAGCAACGCAATACCTGATTGTTTCTGCTTTAGGGTCAAATAAAAACTCTTCCATATTTTATAATAAAGTAAAAGGTGAGGTGGAAGACGCGATTGATCAAATTGACTTCAGAAGTTTCCATATCCTCCAGCCGTCTTTGCTAACAGGTCCGCGCAAAGAACAACGCGCTGGGGAGGGAGCCGCTCAGGTATTTTACAAAATTTTTGGTTTTCTCATTCCGAAGAAATTTGCAGCTATTGAATCGATCAAAGTAGCACGCGCGTTATTAGCTTTCGGGAAAGCTGAAAGCGTAGGTAGATTTATTCATTCGTCCGCTGAAATGCAGGACTTTTAATATGATAGCGGTTGTGCAAAGAGTAGCAGAAGCTGCGGTGGCTATCGAAGGCCATACCAAGTCAAAGATTGGAAAAGGTCTTTTGATTTTATTGGGGATTGAAGATGCGGATGGCGAAGAAGACATTGAGTGGTTGAGTGGTAAACTAGTTGGCTTACGAATATTTAATGATCACGAAGGCGTGATGAATGTAAATGTTAAGGATGACGGTGGCGAAATTCTGTTGGTAAGCCAGTTCACACTGCACGCTAGCACTAAAAAGGGCAATCGACCGAGTTACATCAAAGCCGCCAAACCTCCAATTGCTATCCCCCTGTACGAAAAGATGATTGACAAGCTGACGCAGGAGATGGGTAAACCGGTACAAACAGGTGAGTTTGGGGCCGACATGAAAATCTCATTGATCAATGATGGTCCTGTTACCATCCTTATTGATACGAAGAACAGAGTTTAGAATCTTTTGACTTACATCTAACATCTTTTTCATGATCGCCTCTTCTACATCCGGTGCCAACCAACAAAGAGAGATTTACTCCAATGGATTTGCTGGGCGTTTGCCAATTGTTCCAATTGATTCAAATAAATTGGAAGAACTAGCCGCAGCGAAAATGAGCATACAGGCCAAGGCTTATATTCTTGGAGGAGCAGGCTTTGAATCTACGATTCGAGAAAACCGTTCTGCGTTTGAGAAATATAAAATTGTTCCGCGCATGCTTCGCAATGTGGCTGAACGTGATACCAGCATTGAGTTATTTGGGAAAATGTTTCCTTCGCCCTTTTTACTTTCCCCTATTGGGGTATTAGAAATGGTTCACAAGGAGGCCGATGTTGCTGTCGGGAAGGCCGCTTCGTCAATGGGTATTCCTTACATTTTTTCTAACCAGGCTTCTCGCCCGATGGAGGAAGTAGCGGCTGCCATGGGTGATAGCCCACGTTGGTTTCAGTTGTATTGGAGCAAGTCGCAAGAGTTGGTGGCGAGTTTTGTACAGCGTGCTGAAAAGTGTGGCTGTTCTGCCATTGTGGTTACCCTTGATACAACCATGCTTGGTTGGCGCACGCGTGATTTAGATATGGCTTATTTGCCTTTTATGGAAGGCCGCGGGATCGCTCAGTATACCTCTGATCCTGTATTTCAAAGACTGATGGATGAGCCGATACCAAAGGCGCAACAAAAACTCACTTACCAATTGTTGAGTGGCCTCATTACGATGACAAGAAATTACCCGGGCAACGGATTCTTTTCAAAATTGAAATCCGGACGTCCAGTTAAGGCAGTTCAGAAGTTTGTTAGCATCTATTCCAATCCTGCTCTTACTTGGGGCGATCTCAAATTTCTTCGCCAACATACAAAGCTCCCCATTTTGTTAAAAGGAATTTTGCATCCAGATGATGCGCGCCATGCTATTGATCATGGCATCGATGGCATCGTCATTTCTAATCACGGTGGTAGACAAGTCGATGGCTCGATTAGCACTTTCGAAGCGCTGCCAAGAATTGCCGAAGCGGTTGCAGGGAGAATTCCAATCTTGCTAGACAGTGGTGTTCGGGGTGGGGCGGATGCATTCAAAGCAATTGCCTTGGGAGCGACAGCCGTTTGTCTTGGCCGTCCTTACGTTTATGGGTTAACCCTAGCAGGTGAGGCCGGTGTTGCGGAAGTGCTACGGAATTTTTTGGCTGACTTTGATCTGACGATGGGACTGGCCGGCTGTAAAAATATTTCCGAAATAGCGCGGGAGAGCCTGCTCTAGGCGACATTGTTTCTTTGTTGATTTCCGTACCTTAGCAACCTATTTTATTTCTATGAAGCATCTCTTAATAGCTCTTTTGGTTGTAGCTCACCTAAACACATTTGGGCAATTAGATAAATTCATCAAGGATGCAAAGAAAGTGGTCGAAACGACAAAGCCGCTCACCAAAGATGAAGTAGCCAACGGGTTGAAAGAGGCACTGGTAAATGGCATTACAAAAGGGACAGACTTGACGTCTAAGATGGATGGGTATTTCAAAAATCCAGAAATAAAGATTCCCTTTCCAAAAGATGTTAAAAAGGTAGAAGATAAATTGCGACAGCTCGGCATGGGAAGTGAAGTGGATCGATTTGTACTCACACTTAATCGCGGAGCAGAGGAAGCGGCCAAAGAGGCAAAACCCATATTTATTTCTGCGATTAAACAGATGTCGATTGATGATGCATTTGCCGTATTGAAGGGGCAGCCAGACGCGGCTACTCAATTTTTGAAGCGAACAACATCTGCTCAATTAAAGGAGAAATTCAAACCGGTGGTGCAGGCTAATCTTGATAAGGTGAATGCAACGAAGTATTATGGTGATCTGATCTCGAACTACAACCGAATCCCATTTATTTCCAAAGTAAATCCAAATTTGAATGACTACGCTACTGATATGGCGATACAAGGGTTGTTTACGATGATTGCCAAAGAAGAGAAAAGTATTCGCCAAGACCCGGCTGCACGTACCACTGATTTGTTGAAAAAAGTTTTTAGTTCTAAATAGTTTGTTATGAAGAATATTTCAAGGAGAGATGTTAAAATGTTTTTTTTTGGCATATTAACGATGTTACTCATCACACTAATTCTTGATTGGGATAGCGCTGTCCGAGGATTTAACGATGGTCTTAACGGTAAGCCTTTTAAAATATCAAATTCAAAATAATATGACATTATTCGAAAAACATCAGGGTAGTATTTCAAAAGCGATTGAAGCATTGCATGCACGTACCTTCTACGCAGCTTTTGTTGAGCAACCGACTCCTGCAATTTATGGCGAAACAGCCGATGCAGAAGGTCAGGCTAAGTTTAGGAGTAGGCTCGGCCAAAAATTTGAAGAGCTAAAACAAGGCAGTCCCGGTATTTGGGCAGGGCAAGAGGAGTCCCCCTATCTTCAAGAGCCACTAAATGTCTCGTACCCGATTTTCAGTACAGCGACCTTGATCGAACGCGCCAATACTTCTTTTCACCAATGGCGTAAGGTGTCAGCCAAAGATCGGGCAGGTATTCTAATGGAATCATTGGATCGTGTAAAAGCTAGATTCTTTGAAGTGGCCTATGCCACCATGCACACGACAGGCCAAGGCTATATGATGGCTTTTCAAGCTTCAGGACCCCACGCTGCCGACCGCGCTGTTGAAGCCATTGCGGCAGGCTACGAAGAGTTGAATCGTTTTCCGGAGAAAGCGCTTTGGGATAAGCCCATGGGCAAATTCAACCTGCAGATAAATAAAGAGTGGCGCGCTGTTCCAAAAGGAATTTCAGTTGTTATTGGTTGTTCGACTTTTCCTACATGGAATTCAGTGACGGGCATTTACGGAAGCTTGATCACTGGCAATTCAGTGATAGTGAAACCTCACCCTGGAGCTATTTTACCTATCGCCATTTTTGTAGCAGAAATTCAAAAAGTATTAGCTGAAAATAATTTGGATCCGAATACCTGTCAGCTCGCTGTTGACACATTTGATAAAATGATCACTAAGGAGTTAGCCGAACATCAGGAAGTAAAATTGATTGACTTCACCGGCAACTCAGACTTTGGTTCTTACTTAGAGGCACTGCCAGGCAAAACAGTTTTCACCGAGAAAACGGGTGTGAATTCTGTGATTTTAGATTCTGTAGATGATGTGGATAAAGTAGCAGCCAATCTTGCGTTTTCTGTTAATCTGTACAGCGGGCAAATGTGTACGGCCCCCCAAAACTTTTACATTCCGGCCAACGGCATTAAGACTTCGACAGGTGCGATTTCATTTGACGAGTTTGCTGAAAAATTTGTGGCTAACATCAATGGGTTGGTTGACAATCCGAAAGCGGGTCCTTTCGTGCTGGGCGCTGTGCAAAACAAGAATACAAGTGTACGTGTAATTGATGCGGAAAAAATAGGAGGAAAGGTTTGGTTGAAATCTCGAAGCTTTGAGAACTCGCAATTTAAGAATGCGAGGGTTGCAACACCTGTGGTAGTTGAGGTAGATTCAAGCAAAAAAGAAATATTCAGCAAAGAGTTGTTTGGTCCAATCGCTTTGTTGATCAAAACAAAAAATACAGATGAGTCTATCGCGTTAGCGAAAGAGATGGCACAAAAACATGGTGCCATTTCGTGTGGCGCCTACACGACTGATGCAACAGTTCGTGAAAAAATAGCGGACGAAATGTCGTTAGCAGCTACACCGGTGTCTTTTAATTTGGTGGGTGGAATCTACATGAATCAAAATGCCGCCTTCTCAGATTTTCATGTAACAGGCGGAAATCCATCCGGAAATGCTTCATTTACGAATCCCGAGTATGTTACCAAACGATTTACGTGGGTGGGACATCGCGAGCCGGTGAAGTAGCATAATCAAGTTCAAAATCAGGCTCTCTCTTCAGTTCCTTAAGGCAAAATTTATTTTTTTGTCCCTGTTTATCAAATAGTTATGACTTTTTAATAAACATTGATCTAAAAATAAACACCGTTTAGTAATTTTGCCCGTATAAGTCGATTGTATGGGCGTAAAAGAAAGAAAAGAGCGAGATAAGGTAGAAATGAGGGACAAAATCCTTCAATCTGCGCAGCACCTTTTTCTGGCCAAGGGATTGGATCAAACCAGTATTCGCAACATAGCGGAAGCCATAGAGTATAGTCCGGCAACGATTTATCTCTATTTCAAAGACAAAAACGAGATCATCCACGCACTGCATCTGGATGGGTTCCGTCTTCTTGTTCGGCATTTCGAACCGCTAGTAAAATTTACTGATCCCTTTGAGCGCCTGATTGAAATGGGCAATGCATACATCAAATTTGCTACCACCAATCCCGGAGTATATGAACTACTTTTTGTACGCACAGAGCCAATGGAATATGTGTCAAATTGTTTAGACGAAGAATGGAAAGAAGGAGACCGCGCATTTGACGTCTTGTTTCAAACGGTCTCTCAATGCCAGCAATCAGGTCATTTCAAGGGCTTGGATACGCAAAATCTTTCGATGATGATTTGGAGTTTTATACACGGCCTTTGTTCGTTGGGAATTAGCAATCACATTACTCATGTGAAGGAGGCCAGAGATAAAAAACTAGTCGTAGATGCTGTGATGGCGTCTACCTACCAAACTTTTCAAACGGTGATGGAGCGATTGAAAGCATAAGAAATAAAAAAAGGAATTGCGTTAAACGAATAAGTCATGAATGCTAAATTTTTGCTGATATCATTTCTGGTCACGATCTCGCTTGCTGAGACTAGCTTTTCACAATCACGGGTTTTAGAAAACTATATTCAAGAAGGGCTTAAGAGCAATCTACAGCTACAGCAAGAACAGCTCAATTACGAGCGAAGTGTGCAAAATTTGCAATTGTCGAATGCGTTATTTTTTCCGCAGGTTTCAGCTGTGGGTAACTACACTCTCGCAGGTGGTGGTCGTAAAATTCAATTTCCAGTAGGTGACTTGTTAAATCCGGTCTATTCAACACTCAACCAACTTACGAACTCCAGCTCATTTCCTCAGATTGCCAATGTGAACGAACAGTTTTTGCCGAACAATTTTCACGAAACAAAATTGCGAGTTATTCAGCCTCTTTTTAACCCCGATATCTATTTTGCTTACAAAGCGCAAAAAGAATTGATTACAGTCCAACAAGCACAAAAGGAAGCCTATGAAAATGAACTAAAATTTTCGATTATTTCATCTTACTACCAATATTTACAAACTGAAGAGGCCATTGGTATTTTAACAAAAACAAAAGGCTTGCTCACCGAGCTTTATAAATTAAATCAGCGATTGGTCGCAAATGCAAAAGCCACCAAAGACGTGGAATCGAATGCTGAGTATGAGCTAAGTAAGGCGGAGTACCAGCTTGCCGAGGCTCGAAAGAACAATCAAGTCGCGAAATCCTATTTCAATTTTTTATTGAACCGTGACCTATCAGCAGCTATTGAAAAGGACTCCGTGATCATGTCTGGCACAACACAGAACATGTCCATTCAGCAAATGACTTCTCAGGCTCTTCAGAATCGCCAAGAGTTAAAGCAGATTGAAGGAGGCCTCCGTGCCAATGATCAATTGCTTCAACTTCAAAAAGGAAGTGCTTATTGGCCGAAGCTAAGCGCGGCAGGTGATATTGGTTATCAAGGATTTCAGTATAAGTTCGATTCACCCCAACAATTTTACTTGGTTCAATTTGGATTGAGTTGGGATCTCTTTAAAGCAGGCGAAAAGAAGACAAAAATTCAGCAAGCCCGGATCGACAATCAAGTCTTAGAAAATAAACTAGCCCAGCTAAAAAAACAGATAGAACTACAAGTCGTGCAAGCCTATTATGAATGGGAGACTGCCCAACAAACGTTGCTTGCATCGCAAAATGGTAAACGAAGCTCGGAACGCTCATTTCAAATTATTCGGTCTAAATACAAAGAAGGGCAGGCGATTTTACTGGAATACCTGGATGCGCAAAACAAACTAACAACGGCCCAACTTACCCAATCCATTAACCACTTTGAGTTGATGCGAAAGGAAGCCGCCTTACAAAAAGTGATTTCGAACCTATAAATTTTATTATATGCGAACCTCTGTTGCGACTGTTGAACATATCCTCCGGAAAGAGTTGTTGGTTCCGGTAAGACATCTTCAACTAAATCAAGTACTCACCAAATCGGCCGGGCTCTCTTCTTTCGAATGGAATGTTCTTCTCTACTATTTGGAGGAGAAGTATCATGTGCAACTGAATTCAATTTCTTCAAATGCAACAGTTCAGGATATCCTCAACCAAGTTCAAACGAGTCAAAAATAGAAACAGAAAAAAGTTTATTTATGAGACAGACTACTACCTTAATTTCGTTTTTTCTTATAACGGTCGCCATCCTTGGGTCTTGCACAAAGGAAAAGAAAAAGGAAATTCCTTCATCCCCGCTAGACGAATCATCAATAGCCGTTAACTTGGTTCCTGTTCTGGAGATTGAGCATAGCTTACCCATTGTCAGTTCGGGGCTTATTGCGACAGAGACCGAATCAAGGTTGTCATTTAAAGTAGGCGGTGTTATCAAAAATGTATTTGTAAAAGAAGGCCAGTCAGTGACTAAAGGCCAGTTGCTAGCGTCCCTC
>JAJTGQ010000138.1 GCA_021299455.1 Flammeovirgaceae bacterium
AATAACTTCCATTTCGTTTTTAATCCACTGATGCCAAGAAATAGCATTGCTCCACTTTACGATAACTCTTTCTTTTAAATCATCGAAAGTTAGTATTTCTTCGAAGTCATATTCGATGGTATAAGGAGTGTCAATAACACTTATTTGCACTTTCGGTAGCTGTCGGCAACGCAAAACTTTATAAACTCCTACAAACCTTGAGAGAAGTCCTTCTTCTCCAATAAAAGAAACTATGTAGTCAACACCGCTAAAGACTTCTTTAGCTTGTTGTTGTTGATATTTTAAGAATATGTCTCGTTTTGTTCTGTACGCGTTATACAGGTCAATTCTTGAATCTTTATGTCTTACAAGTTTGATTCTTGATTGTCTGTCGAGCCCGCGATTGAACAATAACTCCTGAATTGTAATCATCTACTTGTCCGTCTACATAGGTACACACTTTGTTATGCCTTGCCGCCAACATTAGTATAGCCGCAACTGAGTTGCGGCTATACGCCAAATATAGGAAATAGCCGCAACTGAGTTGCGGCTATTTCGCTTATAGGTGCCGGCAAATCAATTCATCCCTGGCTGTTTTAGCACAAAACCGGCTTTTGCTTTTTCTTCTTCCACAATTCTCTTCACATCTGCCAATAGTCTCTTGGCATCATAAATAATGCCGTCTTTGATTGTGTATTTTACCCCGCCCACGCGCACCACTTTGTTTTCATCGGTCAGTTTGATGGCGCCCATCCCATTGAGGGCTTGCAAATTTTGAAGTGGGTTGATTTCGGTGATCACAAAATCAGCTAGCTTACCAACCTCAATAGAGCCGAGGTCTTTTTCTACGCCCAACGCTTGCGCTCCGTAGAGTGTGGCGGAACGCAATGCCTCCAGCGGATGGAACCCTGCTTCACGCAGCAGTTCCATCTCGCGCACAAAAGAAAATCCATAGAGCTGAAAAATAAATCCTGAATCAGTGCCCACTGTCACGCGTCCACCTCTATTTTTGTATTCGTTGATAAAGGTCATCCACAGGCGATAGTTTTCTTTCCATTGCACTTCTTCTTCTGTACCCCAGGCATGCCAATAGGAGCCGTGTGAAATTTTGCTGGGTTGATAGAACGCCCAAAGCGATGGAAGAGTGTATTCTTCGTGCCACTCTGCCCTGCGTGCGCGTTGCAGATCTCGATTTGCTTCGTATATGTTGAATGTGGGATCAAGAGTAAAATCTAACTTCAACAAGGTTTCCATCACCTCGTTCCACTTGGGCGAGAACGGAGCAGCAGCCTGCTTCCATAAATTTCCGGCTTCACTAAAACGATGTTGCTCATTTTGGTAGTTGTAGTCCAATCGATAGTTCTGAATGGTCTTATTTTCTAACATCGATTCAGGCAATCCATACCAGTGTTCCATCGTGGTCAATCCGGCTTCCGCGGATTTTACAACGTTCCACCGAGCGACATCCATCTGCGCATGATGACAGGCCGATCGAAGTCCAATCTTTTTATTTTCACGCAAAGCAGCATCCATGATTTGCGGTGCTGCGCCAAAGAATTTAACTCCATCTGCCCCTTTTAATTTGTTTTCGTTCACCCATGCACGCGCCATCTCGGGCGTACTGATAGGCTCTTTGCTTCCGGCTCCAAAAGCAGTGTAGGCTTTGATGCGTGGCGCAGTAATCAGATTCTTTTCGCTTTTCATTTTCTGGTCTAATACCCAATCTAATCCATTGCCCGCAGACGGATCACGGATGGTGGTGATACCGTGCGACATCCACAACTTAAAAACATATTCTGCAATAGGTGCCTGGTTGCCACCGATGTGGCCATGCATATCCACGAAGCCTGGCAGAATGTACATACCCGTGCCATCCAATTCTTTTCCCCCGACTTCTAATTTTGGTCTGCGGTCCGGATTAATAGCAACACCTGGATAGCCCACGGTTTGTATCGCGGCAATACGATTTTGTTTTACCACAATGTCTACCGGGCCGATAGGTGGTGCGCCCGTTCCATCAATCATTGTAATTCCGCGAATGATCAGTTGTACATACGGACCTTCGCCCTCTTTCAATTCGGGCGCCTTTTTAATTCCTTGTGCAATGGCAAACGAAGAACTGACGATCAGTAGGCAGATGTAAATGTGTTTCATGGTATTGGAAGTTTGTAAGTTGAAATCTAGTCAATTTGAAATAGAAATAAAATGGGATTTATGTGAACCGACAATTAGGACAACTCTAAAAACCGTGTCAGGTTATCCCAATAGCCATCAGCATCAACCAGATAAGGTTTTTAGAAATGCCCTTACTATATTAACGTCTTCGTAAAAGTACACTAAAATGAAAAAACTGCTTTTTTTACTTCTCATTTCCTCTTCGCTGTCAGCCCAGAAATTTACGTCAGACGAAATCAGTCGATGGAAAAAGCAAGCAGAGGGTATTGAAATTATTCGCGATAACTGGGGCATTGCTCATGTGTACGGAAGAACCGATGCAGATGCTGTCTTTGGAATGCTATATGCGCAATGCGAGGATGATTTTGAAAGAGTCGAGTTGAACTACATCAATGCCTTGGGCCGATTGGCCGAAGTAGAGGGGGAAGGGAAATTGTACAATGATCTTAGGACAAGATTGTTTCAGGATAGCACCTTAGCCATATCCATTTTCAACAACAGTCAGGGTGAGATGAAAAAGCTAATGAATGCGTTTGCAGACGGCTTGAATTATTTTTTATACACACATCCCGAAAAGAAATCGCAATTGATCAAGCGTTTTCAGCCGTGGATGCCTTTGTTGTTTAGTGAAGGTAGCATTGGCGGTGATATTGAAGCTGTCTCGCTAACCAAATTGAAGGAGTTTTATGGTGGAGGAAAAGATGCTACTAAAATTGAACAAATTAATTTAGATGATGGATTAGAGCCCGAACCAAAAGGATCCAATGGATTCGCGATTGGGCCTTCTCGTTCTGCCAATGGCAATTCCTTACTGATGATCAACCCACATACGTCTTTTTACTTTCGTCCCGAAATACAAATGACAAGTGGAGAGGGGTGGAGTGCCTATGGCGCGGTCACATGGGGGCAATTTTTTATCTATCAAGGTTTTAACGAGCACTGTGGATGGATGCATTCCACAAGTGCGGCAGATGCTATTGATGAATACAAGGAGACGATTGTAAAAAAAGGCGACTCGCTATTTTACAAATATGGGAATTCAACAAAGTCAATTCGTAAAAAGAAAATTGTGCTTTCGTATAAAACAGACAAGGGAATGATGAAGAAAGCTTTTACTGCCTACTACACACATCATGGACCAGTCATTGCTAAAATAGGCGAACAGTGGCTTAGCATTAACATGATGCAAGAGCCTTTGTTGGCACTCACTCAATCTTATTTGCGAACAAAAGCATCTGGATTGATCGATTTCCAAAAAGTGATGGAGTTGAAAACGAACACGTCTAACAACACTACGTATGCGGATGATCAAGGTAACATCGCTTATTGGCACGGTAACTTTATGCCCAAGAGAAATACGGCCTATAACTATAACCTGCCGGTAGATGGTAGCGATCCGGAGACCGACTGGAAAGGTTTACACAATGCTAATGAGACTGTACAATTGGTAAATCCTGTTAGTGGATGGATTCAAAATTGCAACTCTACGCCTTTCGCCTCAGCAGGAACTAGTAGTCCTGACAAAACGAAGTACCCCACATATATGGCGCCTGATTTTGAAAACGCAAGAGGTATTCATGCAGTTCAGGTATTGAGCCGTGAGACTTCTTTCACAATAGACAAGTTGATTCTGGCAGCGTATGATCCTTACTTGCCAGGCTTTGAAAAAATAGTTCCTTCGATTGTCGAATCATACGCCACAATTTCAAAAACAGATGAAGCCATCCGAAAAAAATTGGCAGAGCCTATTTCTATGCTTCGTGACTGGGACAAGAAGTTTTCGATTTCCTCTGTACCGATGACTCTGGCCGTTTATTGGGGACAAGAGCTTAGGGTTCAATTAGCCGATCAAATACCCGCTGGAGTCGGTCAATTGGATATCATCGATTACCTTGTCAAAGCATCGCCCGAAGTAAAAATAAAAGCACTCGCGAAAGTGGTGGATGAGTTGAAACGTGATTTTGGAAAATGGCAGGTAGCTTGGGGTGATGTGAATCGTTTCCAGCGCCTCACCGGAAAAATTAATGAGACATTCGATGATAACCAACCAAGTTTGCCCGTTGCATTTGCATCTTCTTTTTGGGGTTCATTAGCAGCCTTTGGTAGCAAGAAGTATCCAGGCACAAAAAAAATGTATGGCTATGTTGGCAATAGCTTTGTCGCAGCGGTAGAGTTTGGAAAGAAATTGAAAGCTAAATCAGTATTGGCAGGAGGCGTTAGTAATAATCCACTATCCCCTCACTTTAGAGATCAGGCTGGAATTTATTGCGAACCTCGCTTTAAAGACGTTTTATTTTATAAAGAAGATGTGCTCAAAAATGCCGAGCGCAGCTATCATCCCGGGGAATAGCAAAAAACAAATCAGCCCTTTGTTCGAAGGGCTGATTGGTGGTAGGAAATCAATATTTAGGGTTTTCTTTTCTTGCTTTCTTTTCAGCCCTTTTTTCAGCCTCTGTTTTTTTAGGCTCTTTTTTGGTTTCCTTTTTTTTGTCTTGTCCTTTTGACATAATTGTGACGTTTAGTTGATCAAAGTAAATATAAACCTGACAAAAGATCAAGTTCTTGAGGCAAATGAATTCATTACTTTTTCTTACTTTTCAAGTAAGATGAGGGTAGTTAAACTGGGCCTATTGTTAATGACAATTGCCTGTTCTCCTTTTAAAAGAGAAAAGGCTTCAGAGCCTTGGGATACTACTGGTCGTTGGATGATTTACCCGCCTATGTCTGCGTCAGTGTATACGATTTCAAATACCAATGGACTCAAACTATCCATGACCGCACTAGGAGGGAAGATAATGTCACTTTATGCTCCTGATAAGAATGGAGTGTTGGGTGATATTGTCTTGGGCTACGATAGTGCCGATCAGTACTTGATCGGGAATCCTTTTTTTGGAGCTATGATTGGTCGCTATGGCAATCGCATTTCCAAAGGCAGGTTTTCGCTAGAGGGCAAAAACTATCAGCTGCGAATAAACAATGGAATGAATTCGTTGCATGGTGGTAAAGCTGGTTTCCATAACGTGATGTGGAGGGTTGAGCCTGTTACTGTTAATGGTAATCAAGGACTTGAACTCTATTACCTTAGTAAAGACATGGAGGAAGGTTTTCCGGGGAATCTGAAAGTAAAAGTAACGTATTCACTGACTGATCAAAACGAATGGGTAATCGACTACGAAGCAACAACAGATAAAACAACAGTTGTTAATTTGACACAACATTCATTTTTTAACCTTGCCGGTGCGGGTAATGGAGATGTTCTTGATCATTTGGTTGAAATCAAAGCTGAACGATTTTGCACGATAGATAGCGCATTGATTCCTACGGGTGAACTAAAATCGGTCGCAAATACTGCCTTTGACTTTAGAAGGCCGGTAAAGATAGGTGAACGCATCGATGACACGGACGAGCAATTGCGGCTTGGGCGAGGCTACGATCATAACTGGGTGCTTACCAAGAAAGGAAACGAACTTTCATTTGCAGCCAGAGTAACTGAGCCAAAAAGTGGACGGGTGATGGAAGTGTGGACCACCGA
>JAJTGQ010000121.1 GCA_021299455.1 Flammeovirgaceae bacterium
ATCTTTTCCAACATCTGACGCATGAAAACCATCCCTCCCCAAGGGGTGATTTCCTTGTCTGTATAGCCAATTTCAAACTCCATAACACTAAAATAGCTATTGCTACGCATTAGAAAATCCTATTGCGTAATTTGGGTTAAAGGAAAGTGGCTATTCACAAATCGAATTCAACAAACCAAATGCAGATGAAAAAACAGACGTAGTTATTGGCTGTCATTCTGTTGGCGATTGGGGGCATGGCACAGGACCCTCGATTGCCTTTTTCAATCCGGTACAACTCGACTACGTGGTGAAGCCCAGTAATTTATTTTCCATTGAATTCTTTGCGTTTACACCTATGCCCGAATGGGGAGGCAAGAAGTTGCGCATTCCATTGGAAGATGATGCCATCGTTACTGAACGAGGAGTTGAATGGTTATATCCAATCAATAGACGAGTACTATTGATAAAATAATTCTAACCGAGATTGAGTCCGGATGGTATCTGTCGTTCACACTCGCAAGTAGTTTATTGTTGTTTTACAATTGCGAAAACGCTTTGCTCTGATACGCAGGCATGCAAACATTTATGTTTTTGCCCAACGTTGCTACACTTTCGACTTAGTTATGATAGCATTATTTTGCCGCCCGTTCATTCAGAATCCACACACCTGGCGTGTTGCCTGTAAGCTTTGCATCCTTTAGTACAAACTTCCCATTGATGAGCATCTGTTCGATACCTTCCGAATATTTTTTTGAATCGGTATAAGTGGCTTTATCCTGAATTCTATCCAAGTCAAAAACAACGATGTCGGCATAGGCTCCTTCCCGAATTCGTCCCCGATTGTATTGCTTGATTTGGTTAGCCGGCATGGAAGTCATTTTCCGGATCGCTTCTTCTAGCTTCAATACTTTCAGTTCGCGAACATAGCGCGCGATCACTCTGGGAAAGGATCCATACGAGCGAGGGTGTGGAAAAATGCTTTTCTGCGGATTCACCAAGTCACCGTCTGTCTCAATCATGGAATATGGATATTTCAATATGTTGATCACATCCTGCTCATCCATCTCATGGTAAATCGCCAGGAAGCCTCCCATCAGTTCGAGATCAATGATCGCTTGTATTCCACCCGCCAGATTATTCTTATATCCTTTGGCCTTTACATAGTCTTGCAATGTTTTCCCGTTAAACGTGGTGTCCGCTGGAATACTATTGAATTGGATGCGAGAGAGATCTTCACCTGTTTCATCTTTCATGATGATCTCTTTCATGTCGGCTTCAATTCGTTTACGGAGTTTCTCATCCTTCAATCGCTTTGCTAATTCGGCTGTTCCTCCATCCAGCGCCCATGCTGGAAATAGAATGTAGGAATAGGTATTAGCCGCAGTGTAAGGGTAGACATCTAGTGAGATATCAATGCCGGCATTTCTGGCCGAGTCAATAATTTCTAATCCCCTACTCGCTAATCCAAACTGCGCCACTCCCGCTGCTTTGAAGTGATTAATTTGCGCGGGCATCTTTGCTTCCTTTGCAATTCGAATAGTTTCGCGAATAGAAGATAACAATCCACTTCCTTCATTGCGCATGTGCGTAATGTAAATGCCATTGTACTTTGCGGCCACTTTTGCTAACGCGATGATCTCCTCAGTAGAAGAATAGAGACCAGGCACATAAATTTGACCCACCGAAAATCCTAAAGCGCCTTGCTCCATAGATTGCTCTACATAATACTTCATGCTATCCAGTTCCTCCTTGGTAGCAGGGCGATTTTCCAGCCCCATTACTTTTTTTCTTGTCCAGTTAAGACCGGAAAAGAAAGCAACATTGGGAGCTACTTTTAACGAAACTGCATATTTGTCAATGGGGTAAGGCTGATCGCCACTATGTAAACTGGCACAAATTGTGGTGATGCCCTGCCGCAGAAAATTTTCAGGCTGTGGATATTGATGAATGGTGGTTTGTATGTGGGCGTGACTGTCAATAAATCCCGGAGAAACAATCTTGCCTCGAATGTCAACTACGGTATCAGCCTGATCCGGATTAATTTTTTCTGTTGAAACTTTTACAATCTTATCTCCTTTGATTGCCAGGTCGCCTACAAATGCATCGTTTCCTAATCCATCTACGATTGTGCCGTTGGTAAAAATTATATCATACTGTTTTGGTGTCGGCTTACAAGCCGAAAGAACGAGTAAAATAAAGATGATGATCCTCATTTTGTGCTTTCCAATTGCTTTAGTTTCTCTAAAATAAAGGGCGCATTCGGATAATACTTCAGTCCAATTTTAGCCACTTTCAAGGCTTTCTCCTTATCTGGAAATCGATTGGGCGCAGTGAGATAATGAAGCACAATTTCAATTACGTCTTGCGGTGGCGGCATTTTTAACCCTATGGTTTTTTCAAGATTGGAGTAATGCGATTCGATTAATTCAGGGTTAGCCGTAAAACTATAGTGACTTACATCATACGATTCAAAAATGTATTTCAGGCCGTTGTACCAACTCAGCAAAGGAATAGAGGAGTGATCGGTATCTTTTATCACATCCAATTTTGCCTGCACATTTGCCGGAGCATCATCTTTGAGGGCTTTCGCCAAGTTATGTATGCACCGAACATGAAACCTATTGCTGGGTCCTGCTTGCGCTGAGTCAACCACAGAAATATAAAATCGTTGAATCGTTTTTGACTTCTCTTTTTTCAAATCGAAAGGTGCTTCACGCACATATTTTCCATTATCCCACCACAGGCTTCCATCAATTGAAAGATAGCTGTTGAAAATACCGGGGTGTTTGAGCAACGTATACGCAGTGGTAAGACCGCCCAAGGAATGGCCGACATAAAGACGATACGGAATAGTACGGTAATCTCTTTCGATCTTCGGAAACAACTCTTCGGTCATGAACTTGAAAAATGTTTCACCGCCACCCCCGCCTGCCATCATCAACTTTTGAGATTCCGTTTTTGCTTCTTGTCCATCCGGCATTTTAGTGGTGGGATTAGGTGTTAGGTCTTTGATCCGTTTTTCAGTATCTACTCCTACCACAATCATTTCAGGTATTTGAAAATTTACACTTTCCTTTTCACTCATAAAGCTCACTACACCTAGCAAAGGAAAAAAAGCAGATTTGCCATCCAGCACGTACATCACAGGGTAGGATTGTTTGTCGTACTTTTTATTGTTATACGAAGCTGGCAACTTCACCCAATAGGTGCGCTTCTCGTTCAAGATTTTAGATTCCAGTATAAACTTCTTTCCACAGTCCATACCCTCATCGGCATTTTCTTGTGCGATGGCGCGGGCAGAGATAATCAACAAACCGATGATCAATTTTTTCATTTACTTATCCTTTATTTAGTGCAATATCAACTGCATTTTAGTCCGACCGATGTTGGGTGTTCTGGCATTGTTGTTTATGTTTGGTTTTCTGCAGTGGTGCGCTTCCGAAGCCACGTCCTGCCCGTCCGTAGCGTCTCGCGGAGGCGGATCCCCGACACCAAACGCGGAACGAAGATAAAAACTTTGGGCTACACCTCACCGCACCATTGCAGACATTTTTGTTGGTGGCTGTCTGGCCTTGGGTCAACTCTTTCTTTTAGTTTTTTGTCCTGTTTACATAATCCATAAGTATTCTGAAAAACTCAGTTGGCTGTTCTTCCAATATCTCATGTCCACATTTTTCTATCACATGTGTTTCACTAAATTTCAAACTTTCCTTTTGCAAATAAAAAGTCGATTCCCCTTGGTCGTCTTGGCGGCCGTAAACAATAAGAGCAGGTGTTTTCAATTTCCTTAGTTCATTTGTAATGTCCCACTTTGTATCAATGACTTCCTTGTCAATAATTGGAATTGGTTGAAAATTGAAACTATAAAAAAGATCATCAAAGTTCTTCTTTGATATTTTACTCCTGTCATAATACATAGCGCGAACATGCAGCGCGATAAATTGCTTGTAGGCAACAACTTCTTTGCAATTAGGATCTATAATTTTAAGAGAGTCTAGCGCCTTCTCAGTTTTTCTTGAAAAGATCTTTTGCAAGATGTCCATTGAATCCAATTCCACTTTAGAGCGTCTCGCATACTGATTGTCATATAGTACATTCCAAACAGTATAGGATGGAGGAGCTGAGCATACAAGAATAAGGTTTGAAACAGATTCTGGATGAAGCGCAGCATAATTCATGACTAGCAAGCCACCCCACGATACCCCTAACATCGTAATTTTCTTATCGCCACGTTTCTTTTGTATAAGCTCAATATCTTGAGTGTAGTTCTGGATTGTTATTGTGGTTTGATTGATAGGAATGTTTTTCGACTTCCCTGAACCTCTTTGATGTATTAAAATACAGGTATAAAAAGATTTAAGGCTATCAACTATTTGTCGATACGGATGCTCTGGTGCTTCTCCCGGTCCGCCCGATAAAATGTAAAGAGCCGGGCCTGTACCATATTCTTCATAGTACAATTTTAAAGAACCGTTATTGTAGCTCTTGAGACCCTGTCCTGAACAATAAGAATAAGTCGTTAGCAGAATTAGAGTGAATAGGAAGTTTCTCATTGGCATAGGATTTAGTTCTGTATCGTCTATTTCTCTGGCCATTGTCAGATATATATTTCTCACAGTCCCGGTTGTTCCAATGATGTCGAACAGTTTTTCAAACTCTGTTTTAACGTTAATGTGACCAGCAATGCTTCACTGCCAACTACTTTTTCGCCAGCACAGCCATGGCTGCGTTGTGACCAGGTATACCGCTGACGCCTCCCCCACGAATTGCACCTGCTCCACAAATAAAAATTCTGGGATCATCCGTTTCAACGCCCCAACCTGGAGCGTCATTGTCTTCACGGAATGGAAAAGCTAAATCGCGATGAAAGATATTTCCTCTCGGCAAACCGATGGTTGCTTCAATATCGAGGGGCGTTTTCACTTCGATGGTGGGCTCGCCATCGGATGATTGCGCCAACACCGATTCAATGGGATCGATCAAATATTCATTGAGTGATTGAATAGCAGCGTTTGCAGCAACTTCGCGTTGCTTATCATGGTCGACATCAAAAAGGCGGGCGGGTGTATGAAGCCCAAAAAGTGTTAATGTGTGATAGCCCTCCTGTTGCAGCTTTGCACTCAAAATACTTGGGTCTGTAAGCGAGTGGCAATAAATCTCAAGCGGAAGTGTTGAAGGAATTTTTCCGGATTGCGCTTCCTGAAAAGCAGATTCTAACTGAGTAAAACTTTCGTTGATATGAAAGGTTCCCGCAAAAGCATCGCGCGGATCGGCTCCTGATTTAAGTCTTGGCAATTGCTTCACCAACATATTGATCTTCATTTGCGAGCCTTCCAAACTTTTAGGCGGAGTGGTGCCACGCAATGTTGCCAGCACTTGTGGCGCAGCATTAGAAAGTAAATAGCCCGCTGAAATGGTTTTGCCATCAGCCAAAGTAACGAGTAGTTCATTCTTATCTGATTGCACTTTTACTGCCCGACTATTCAACGCAATAGCAACACCTGCAGAGGTGGCCACTCTTTCCAACTCCTGCACGAGAGCCCCCATGCCTCCTTCAGGCACTTTCCATTCGCCATTTCCATTTCCGATTAAATGATAAAGGAAGCACTTATTTGCCTGTAGCGAAAAAGCCGAAGTGTCTGTGCCTATCAATGCATCGGTGAGCACCACTCCACGCACCACATCATTTTTAAATCTCTCATTTATTACTGTCCCAATTGGATTCTCCATGAGATAATCCCACACTTGATCAAGTCCAATTTCTCTTTTCAATTCAGAACGAGTAATCAGCGGTTTAAGCATAGAGGGGGCCATGCGTTCTGCCAGCACTCCTATTTCGCCATAAAAATGTTGCCATGCCTTTGCCTCCTGTTCTCCATTGGGCAATTCCCGAAATGAAGCAGCTGTTTTTTCATCCCAAATCCGAGAAATATGAAGTCCTTGATTTTTCTCCTCATGATGAAAAGGAGTATAACTAGCTACGTTTCTCGAAAGGGTTTTAAATCGAAGTCCCAGATCCTGAACAATCTGATCTGGCAACAATGAAACTAAATAGGAATAACGCGAGAGGCGGGCATCAAACTCTGGAAAGGCACGCACACTCGCGGTGGCTCCACCAATTTCGGCATTTGCTTCCAACAAAATAACGCTCTTACCTGCTTTTGCTAAATAGGTGGCTGCTACCAGGCCGTTATGCCCTGCTCCGATGATAACGATGTCGAATTTTTTTGTGTTCAAGACAAATATGTTTTAGAATCTGGAATTTCAAAGATACAAGGTTTAAGTATTCTAGATTTAACCAGTCAACAACTATCCGATCTTGATTTAGTCTGCCTATGCAGCCACGCTGAGCGGATTCGACAAAAGGTACACCCCAATGAATAACAACGGCACAGCGCGTAGCAACAAAGGCCCTAAAATTTTGCGAACAGTTTCATCCGTAGAAATACTCACGAATCCAACAACGCTTGCACCCGCCAATGTTGCACTTGCCACCACTAGCATTTGTTCTGATCCTTTCATCTGCTGCACGGCAAACAAAATTCCGATCACCATTACTGATGAGCCAATGGCCAAAAGTTTTGGAGCAATGGTTCTGCCGAAAAGTGTTAAAAAGCCAGCCTTCTGGTCGCTCTCCTCCGCGGGGCGAACGTCCGGTGGCAGGTAAGCCGATAAAAAGTAAATTCCAGCTAACGCACTTAACGACAACATAATTATCTCGCCACCGATTTGGTAGTTTTGTTTCTTTAACAAAAAGCCAAGCACAAATCCGGCAATACAAACAATTTCCGCGATGGGAAAAAGAGCTTTTAGTTTGCCAACAAATGGTGAAGGTGTCATGGGAGTGGGGTTTAGGTTTTTATAAATCAGAATTCATTTTTATCAACATCCTTAATAAAACGGATCACTCCCATCATAAATACTTGTTGGTCATCCCACATCGCTAAATGGCTACCGTTGGGACAATACAAGTAACGACCTTTTTGCACAAGCTTACTTTGTTCTTCCATTGCTTTCGGATCCATCGTGTCGTGCTTTGCACCAATCATCAAGGTGGGTACCGTAATTTCCTTCAATCGTTTTTTGATATCCCACTTTGCTAGTCGACCACCAACGCCAAATTCACTCGGCCCTTGCATCATAGTATAAATTGTACCATTCACATGTTTCATTGCCCGATTGAAGCCGTCAGGCCACTCTGCTAAACGACACAAATGTTCTTGGTAAAAATTAGGTAAAAGCAGTTCCATGTAGCGGGGATTGCTAAAATCCTTCTTCGCTTCTAAGGCCCTCACTTCTGCCAGCACTTCGGGGTTCATTTGCTTGGCCAACACTTCCTCGGCATACTTTCCATAATCGGGAGCACTGGCCATCATATTGGCCACCAATAATCCTCTCAAGTGTTGTTGATATTTTAGTGCATACTCCATCGCTAAAATACCACCCCACGAGTTGCCCAATAAATAAAAGTTAGAGCTATCCGCACCGATTGCCTGACGAACCTGTTCCACTTCTTCTACAAATCGCTCTGTCGTCCACAGGCTGCTATCAGTAGGTTGGTCGCTGTAGTAAGAGCCCAATTGGTCGTATTCATAAAACTCAAAACCTTCTCGCAAGAAAAATGTCTCAAAACACTCCATGTATTCATGCGTCAAGGCAGGGCCGCCATGGAGTAACAGTACTTTGATTTTGGGATTGCTCCCAAAACGTTTTGTCCATACTTTAAAATCACCCACCGGAGTATGGATGGGAATCAATTTTACGCCACCTGATTCGACCGAATCGCCATAGGTGAAGTAGTCTGATCCGGGTTTAGATTGATCATTTGTAACTTGTTTACAGGAAAAAATAAAACAAGCCAGAAGTAGCACGAGCAGTCGCATAGTAAAACGGAATTAGGTTGAACGAAGATAAACAAAAACCATTTCATAAGTTCACGATCAAACTCCAACAAAGTTAGGTTGCTTGGCCTGCCGAAGTCAAAACAAACTTCCCTGTTGTTCTTCAAGCTCTTGATATCTATAAGGACGAAGCGCCTCTGGTTTATTGCCTACCGCTTCTTTGCCCGTTAGTCTTTTCACAGTAAATGCTTCTAATTCATTTTCCGGATAGGACTGCACAAGGCTTTCTACCAGATCTTGGTCTGCTTTTTCATGAATGGGTTTGAGCCAATCATGTTCGGCATCTTTGGGTAAGATCAACGGCATGCGAGGTCCCTCACTGGCTTTCGGATGATTATGAATTTTTGCCATCAGTGGATTCGCCTTGGTGGTAACAACGGTATAGGTTCTGCGAACGAGGCCTGATGTTTTGTCTGTCCACTCATCCCACAAGCCTGCAAAGGTGAGGGGCTCATTACTTTTAAGTTGGATGTGATGCGGAAATGTTTTTCCGTTTTTTTGGTAATGCTCAAAAAAGCCATCGACCAAGACAAGGCATCTCCGCTCACGCGCGGACTCACGGAAAGAGGGTTTCTCAAACATCGTTTCAGCCCGTGCGTTGAGTGTGCTATTGCTGATGGTGACCGCTTCCGCGGGAGTTTTGATCCAGTTTGGAATTAGTCCCCACGCGAATAGGTGAATTTCTTTGGTAGCATGGGTGATCACAGGTACTAACGGATGAGTGAACCCAGAGACCGCATACACCGGACTCATATTGAGTAGTCCCAATTGTTCTTGAATGAACGCTACCTCTTGTGCACTATGGCCATATCGTTTGGCCATATTCTCAGCACGTTTCGTCAGGTAGGATTTACTGAAACACATACGTTAGCGTTCATGACGGGGGACACCCAAATAAATTTCGAGTATATTCGAAAAGTATATACCTTTGGGCAAAGGTAATAATATGAAAAATCTATCATTAAAACTCGAGGACAATATTTTTCAGGAGACTGAAAAAATCGTGACTAAAGTTAAGAAGAATCGGAACAGATACATAAACGAGGGTATCGAATTCTACAATCGACTCCATAGACGCAGGCTGCTTTCAAAACAGTTGAGTAAGGAATCAAAAATCGTTGCTAAGGACTCTTTGGAGGTTTTGGCAGAGTTTGAAAAACTGAACGATGAAGATTAAGCACTTCGAAATCTGGATTGCCGATCTAAATCCAAGAATGGGGACAGAAGCCGGAAAGATTAGACCCGTTATTGTCGTTCAAACTGACTTAGTAAATAAGGAACATCCATCGACCGTCATTTGCCCAATAACGACAAATGTTAAGCCTGACTCTGAAATATTAAGAGTTCATTTAAAAAAGTCAAAGTTCGGACTTAAGGAGGACTGTGACATAATGATTGACCAAGTAAGAGCGATAGACAACAAAAGACTTGTAAAAAAAGTTGGAGAAGTAGACAGCGACATTGCTGACAAAGTGAGAGAAAATTTAAAAATAGTTTTGGACTTGGACTAATCGGAACGAAACGCTAACAATGAACTATTTGCGTCAAACGGGTTGACGCGTAATACAACGTTTTCGTATTTTTATTGCGTTCTGTGTCGTGGCCAGGACGCAGCTTCGAAAGCCCTGCTCGAACGAAAATACTCACGGTAAAAATAACGACTGTGACATTAGGTGTGCCCAATCTAGCAGGTACGAATTTTAAACGCTTCCTGACCTTTTCAAAGAGAGAATTTATCAGTTTAGAAAATAGGCTCACCAAAAGTCAGGAGATTATTGTCTGGATCGAGTATTGAAAATTCTTTTTGTCCCCAAGGTTTTATTTCTAAATGAACACCTTTGGGCATAGCCAATTTCTTATTGATGGCTAACTGGTACCATTGCTCGATGTTATCCGTTCGAATGTATACTTGCCCATAGTTTTCTTTCGGATCAAGTTCTTTAAATTCAAAAAAGTGAATTTGGATGTTGTCTTTTTGCACCATGAGGTAGCCCTCGAAATCGGCACTGCCAAACTCCCCAAATTCTAAACTTTTTAAATAAAAATCCCGCGTAACTACTTTGTTACGCATGGGTAATTTTGGGTGAATGGCGGTAAGCATAGTGTAAGCAAGTTAATTTTTTCTTGCTAACTTAGGAGTGCTCGGTTGGACAAATTTCTCTGGATTATTACCCCGTATTTTTCAACCCACCCGAAATCGCGTTGGTCATCATTAATAATTTATCGAG
>JAJTGQ010000038.1 GCA_021299455.1 Flammeovirgaceae bacterium
CACCATTGACACAACAAACTTAAGAACATCATACAGTAGATATCTAAATCCAACCCAAATCTCAAAAATAAACAGCCTAATAAATGTCCATTAAAGACTATCGTCTAAAAACCAGCCTAATAAATGTCCATTACTCCTAAATGTACTATCTTGCAGCGATGACGAAACAAGAACGAATTCCTTTCGATCAGTATCGGAATTAATTATGGACGAGCTAAGAAAAAACATCAACTCAATAATTTCAATTTCAGACAAAGACTGGGCGATTCTCAAACCCATGTTTGTTTACAAAGCAATTAAGAAGAATGAGTTTTTCTTGCTCGAAGGAAAGCATAGTAATACTGTTTTTTATGTTATCAAAGGAGCGTTTCGCGTATTCACTGTTGTGGATGGCGAAGAGCGCGATTGGCACTTTCATTTTGAAGGCAATTGGGGGTCGGATTACGAAAGCTTCTTAACAAACCGCCCCAGCCGATTTTCGATTCAGGCCATGGAAGATGCGGAGATACTCACACTCTCTAGAGATTCTATGCACGCACTTTACAATACAGATGCTAAGTTTGAACGCATCGGCAGGATTATAGCCGAGCAACTCTTCCTCTTCGCTCGTAACCGGGGAATGGATTTTCTTTTACAAAACCCGGAAGACCGGTATCTAAAACTTATTAAGGAATATCCCAATATTTTTAATCGCGTTCCACTTTATCATATTGCCAGTTACCTTGGTATCAAGGGGCCATCTTTAAGCAGGATACGAAGAAGGCTATCTGAAAAATAGATTTCAGCTACTTCTTTCGATTTTAACCGAGGTTAAAGCACTAGTCCAATTTCATCGCTCACCTTTGTCTCAACAAAACGAAACAAAGTATGAGCAAAACAATTTTAATTACCGGATGTAGCAGCGGTTTTGGCAAGGATACCGCGCTACTTTTAGCCCGAAGCGGCTACACAGTGTATGCAACCTTGCGCGATGCGAACGGCAAAAATCACGAAGCGGCCAGTGAGTTACTTTCTATTGCTGCACAAGAAAGCCTGGAGCTTGATGTGGTAGAGCTTGATGTTACCAATGAGCGTTCGATAAAAAAGGCCATCGACTACATCATCAATTTATCGAGCTCTATTGATGTACTTATCAATAATGCGGGTTATGGAATCTATGGTTGGAGCGAGGGCTTTGAAACTTCTACCGTCCGCCATTTGTTTGATGTTAACTTTTTTGGCGCACTCGATGTAAACAACGCTGTGCTGCCGCACATGCGAAAACGCGCTGATGGACTCATCATTCATATCTCCAGCATCTTAGCTAGACTTCCTGTTGGTTTTATGAGCGCCTACAACGCAAGCAAGTTTGCAATAGATGGATATGCGGAGTCTTTGAATATGGAGCTTGCGGAATTGGGGCTTCAATCATTGATTGTACAGCCCGGTTTTTTTGGTACCGGCTTCGCGCAAAACATGACCTACAACGATAAGCCCGATACCATTGCTGCCTATGGTGTTCTGGCAACCAAACCACTGCAAATGCTAGAGGGGTTCGCCAAAATATTACCGATGATGCCCCCTTCTACACTGGTGGCCGAGGGCATTAAGGCGCTCATTGAAACACCTAAGATGCAACGTCCTCTACGCACTGTCATCAGCGCAGAGCCGCATAAACATTTGGTGGAGCGGCTTAACGATGCTGGCAATCAGGCTACCAAAGAGCTCAATGAAATCATGATGGCTTATCAGCAATAGCTTGTATATGAACCATCTTGTAATCCGAAGAATGTTCAGGGCGTTTCACTTGGTTGAAGCGACCTGTTTGCTCCTCTACTTCTACACCCCAATGGGAGATTCTACCTCGCTGGAAACCCTCATCAGATATGTTATACTGCCTTTCTTGATTATTAGTGGGTTTTATATGTGGAAAGGACATTTACTGTGGGCAGCAAAAAGACGGTAACGAATGAATCACAACGATCCAGTATTTCGGAATTAGTAGTTGGCTCTTTGTCTCGATTTTAACCTCGGTTAAAGTTTATCTCGATTCAATAAAAGAACTTTGTCTTAAGAAATTTTGATTCAAAATAATTAAAAACAACTAGCAAACACTGATTCAAAAAGTACAGGTGGGTTAAACAGTGTAAGCGTAATTGAAAATTAGATTTTAGAAAGTTTTCGATTTTTATCAGTCATAATTAAATTTTTAACAATGAAAAAGACAGCTTTATTACTAGGGGGATCAAGCGGAATCGGCTTGGCAACTGCAAAATTACTTTTATCAAAGGGCTACCGTGTTGTAATTATTGGAAGAAGAGAGGAAACAGTTCAAGATTCCCTTGCAATCTTAAAAAAACTAGGTGAAGCATCAGGGTATGTTGCCGATGTTTCGGATAAAAAAAGCACCGAACGATTAATTGATATCATAAAAAAGGATGTTCTGCATATCGATTTCTTCGTAAATTCTGTTGGTGTTTTTAATCCCAAGCCATTTCTCGATCATACATCTGATGACTACGATTACAATTTAAATATCAATAAAGGGGTTTTCTTTATCCTGCAGCAAGTGATAAGAAATATGGTAGATAATAGCATAAAGGGTTCAATTGTGAATGTAGGGTCGATATGGGCCAATTTTTCTACACCTTCCCTGCCTGCACCTGCGTATGCAATGAAGCATGCCGGAATCCATGCTCTTACAAAACATCTAGCAGTAGAGTTTGCGCCAAAGGGCATTCGAATCAATGCAGTTGCTCCGGCAACCGTAGAGACTGACGTCTATACGAGCATTCTTCCGAAAGAGCAGTTACACGAAAGCCTGCAAAGCTTTAATGCATTTCACCCAATAGGGAGAATAGGACAGCCAGAAGACATTGCTACAGCAATTGGGTTTCTGTTGAGTGCTGAAGCTGGTTGGATAACCGGGCAGGTATTAAATGTAGATGGTGGCGTAACTGTCTCCCGTTCTTCCTAAGTTACAAATAAACCAAGATAAAAATGCAAAAAGAAAAACATTCAGAAATATGGGAAACCTACTCCGACAGTTGGAGTGAGCCTAACGAAAGCATTCGTGAAAGCATTTTACAAAAAATGCTTTTCGAGAATTGCAGTTACACCGATGTTAACATAGAAACACACAATATCATTGAACTATCAGCGTATATGGCTGAATTTCAAAGCCGTTATCTGGGAGCTCGATTTAAGACGACCAACTTTATCGTACATCACGATCAAAGCCTAACGCATTGGAATATGGTGGATCGTAGCGGCAAGACATTAACTAAGGGGGCAAGTTTTGGATTGTATGAAGCCGAGAAGCTTAAGAAAATGGCTGGCTTTTTTTGGGATTGATCGGGTAACTATAATAAGTGTAAAGATCCGCTATGCGTTAATGCTTTTGCTTAATATTCAAAAGATCACAGCACTAAGAAGATGAAAAGTAATGTTTTGATCACTGGATGGAAACTCTCTAAGCAATGTAGTCTTTATGGAAAATATGATCAAGCCAGGTATTTACTCGGCCCTTGTAAAAGGCTCTAGTCCTCATCGTCAATTCAGGTTCAAACAAAATTAATTAAAACAGTACCGTGCATGCAATCTAATCAAGAGAAACTAACGAATTGGTTCAATGCCTTGCAATCGAAAGCTAGTGCTTCGATTGCAACGGCCTTTGCCAACTCACGCACAAAAGATAGTCGACTGATTATTGAAGGAAAAAGTAAGTTAACGGGTGTGTGGGTAGGGTCACAAGGGTTCATCGACATGATCATGCTGGCGAAATCGATCAGCCACAGTTCCATTTCCACCACTCTATTCTCTTGTGTGGCCAATGAAACCGATGGTATGGCGGTGGTTCATTTAAAAGGTAATCGGGAAAACATAACAGTGGATCAACCAATTATCTATCTGTTCAAATTCGATAGTCAGGGGTTGATTTTTGAAACACGATTAGTTCCGACAAACCAAAAAAAATACGATCAATTTTTCTCCTAAGGATATTTTTTAACAACTAACCAAACACAAATGAAATCAATCTTAATATTTTTAATCGCCTTAATAACGTTTATTGCAAAAGCTCAAACCCAACCAACTATGGAAACTAAGCAATTCGTAAAAACAAAACTTGGTGATATTGCCGTGTTTACTAAAACAGCGAACTCCGAAAATATACCCATCATTTTCTTGCATGGTGTTTACTTTAATCATCTGCTATGGGAAAATCAAGTATCCGCTATTAGTGATAGAACTGTAATTGCGATTGACATGCCCCTGCACGGGGAAAGCGTCAATAGCATTCCTACAAAATGGACGCTGGCCGATTGCGCTGATATGCTGGTGCAAATTCTGGATGAAATGAAAATATCAAAAGTAATTGCGGTTGGGCACTCATGGGGCAGCATGACCATATTAAGGGCAGCGAGTAAACATCCCGATCGATTTGAATCCGTTGGTTTTTGTAACATGCCTTTCGAAGCATCTTCAAAAAAAAAGAAACGAAATTTCAAACTTCAACATTCCGCTTTGATTTTTAGAAACTTTTACATGAAGCAAACTAGCAAAGTACTTTTTGGCAAAGAAACGTTGAAGCATAACCCAGGCATTACAAAATTGCTTACCACGCCTATGAGCAAACTAACAAATCGTGAAATAAAGAAGGTCGACCAATTTGTTATCATCGATGCCGAAGATGCAACTACACTACTTAGCAGTTTAAAAGTCCCCGCTATTGCCTTGAAAGGAAAAGATGACTACGTGCCAACGCCTACTACATTAAAAACTACTATAGTGCCTGGAGCCCATCTAAGTCCAATAGAAAGCCCAACAGATGTATCTGAATTTTGTAAAAGAGCTATAAACTTAAAATAGAAACTGCGTACATATGAAAGTAGTTATTTTCGGTGCAACTGGTTTTTCCGGTAAGGCAATTCTGAATGAAGCGTTGGTTCACGATCATCAAGTGACCGTACTGGTCAGAAACGGTTCAGCTGGGCTGCCCAAAAACAAGAATCTGACTGTTGTTGTAGGTAATGTACTAGACAGGAACACCGTTAAAAGCGTTCTTGAAAATCAAGAGGTAGTGATTCAATGCCTTGGCGTAGGGGGAAAGGGAGATGGTAAGCCTACAACCTTCATATCGGATGCAACAAAAATTATTGTTGAAGAAATGGAGAAATTAGGTATCGACCGGTTGATTGCAATGAGCAATGTAGGTGCCGGAAATAGTATTGCTTTTCAACCGTGGGTTTTTACCAATATCATATTGCCCTATTTTATGAAATGGCTAAAAGTGCTAATTGACGATAAGAACAGAATGGAGCCGATAATCATGAATAGCCGTACAAATTGGACCATTGTTCGCTGTCCCAATATTGTAGACAAACCATCAAAAGGCAAATGCCACTCTACCCTTAGTGGGGATGGGTTGAAATTATCTATCACGTTGCACGATATGGCGGCATTTATGGTGAAACAGATTATGGATACGTCCTATTCAACACAAGCACCCTCGATCAGCAACTAGTATAATTGCCCTGCTTGCATCTATTGATTTTTGTTAAAAATGAAAGCGAATATACTAACGCAACTTTGCGCAATGGAGACAAATCAAACAATCATTGCCATGAGGGCTTTCATGGCCGGTACCTGGTTTTCAATGAATCAGAATGTGTTGGCAATGGTACTCACGAATCTTACACACGAAATTTTCGATGTAAGTTCGGAAAGTGACGATGTTATTCAAGAAACTGACATTGTAATCAGTGAAACTCGTAACATGACTTAGGTGCAAACCGAAAGCGAAGCCGACCCAAGCGGCACACATGGCAAAGCCCGCAAATCTAGACACGCAGAACCAAGAATTTGAGTTACAATAGTTAGTGGATTTAAACAATCCAGAAGTGCGAATGGGATTAGCAAAAGTAAAATATCAATCATTTAGATTTGTGAGTAGCGGTTGTAGAATAAACTTTGATTTTTTATGATTGGGTAGAGCCTCAATCCTCTAATTTGTACTGTTTCGCCACTAGGTACTCGAAGCAACGAGCAGGTAATAAGTGCTTCAAGGGTATCATACAGCGCTCCATCAAAGTCCCGCCTACGTAGCGGAGGGAAGGTTTGCTCTCGGAGATAATCCGTTCGATCTTCTTGGCTATTAACAGGGGATGTGATCCATTTTTCTCGTTCGCAACGGACGCATCCTGAACCTTCTGCAAATAGAGACCATAGGGCGATAACTCATTGATAGTTCTGCCCGTTTTTGATTTAGCCGACATACCAGTGTTAATATCCCCTGGCTCGAGGATGACTACCTTGATGCCAAAGGATTTCAACTCCAGGCTCAGTGCCTCGGAGAGGCCTTCAAGGGCAAATTTCGAGGCACTGTATATACCATCAAATGGTATCGCAATTTGGCCACCTATTGAAGTTGTATTGATGATGAGACCCTTCATACTCTGTCGCATAGATGGAAGTACAGCTTGTATTACCCTAAGAGGTCCTAAGGTGTTTACTTCGAGTACTTGACGAGCTTCGTCTATGGCTGTTTCTTCAATTGAATTCGGAAAGCTGATACCTGCATTGTTGATGAGAACATCGATTTTTTGAACTTCTGCCAACACTTTATTGACGGCAAGTCTTACTGAGTCCTCATCACGAACGTCCATCGAAATTATAGAATAACCATTAGGGTGTGGTTGAATTCCGTCAATCTGCTCCAAAATAGTACCGAAAATTGTCATCCCCTTAGATGCCAAGTAGCCTGCCGTAGCCATGCCGATGCCTGATGATACTCCCGTTATGAGGACGATAGGGTTCGCAATGTTATGATTTCCTTTCATAATTTTGAGATTTTCTCTATTAGGCTTAAGATATCTTATGGATGTTGGTATCAGAGGCATCCAGTAGGTCTGCTACGAAACGATCCACTGCGTTCTGTAGAGGATAGTTAGCCCTTATGATTGGGCGGAGGAGAGCGTTCCTAACCTCTACTTCCTCATAGACATAAATCGCAGTTGAGGTTTCAGCAACCTTTGAGAAACGTACCAACCAGCGACCGCGAAACCCTGAGCCGTGGAAATGTGCTTCAAACAGATGATTGGCTACCGAGCGAACCTCCACGTATTTGACGGGTGGTGAGTCTTTGGTAAGTTCTCTCCAACAAGTGCTGGAGAGAACTTCAACGTCCCTGAGATCACTGCGAAATGATTGCCTGCGGTCCACCGCGATGACATGGAACAGCCAATCGATAGGAGCGGCAATGGTAATAGTTGTAGTGGCAACAGCAATGCGTGCTGGCATGACAAAGCTCGCTATGACGTATCCGAGAACTGGCAATGCGGTAATGAGTGTGATAATGATGATATCCATGATGCTTCCTTTTTATGTGGATTAAATTGTTATTTGCGCTGCAAAAGTATAATCCTATGTTTTGAAAGATTTTGATGTAAATCAAATTGTGATTTGATTTACATCAAAAAAATTAGAGCTTACTGGCTCTAATTCTACTGAGGGTCTCTTGAGTGATGTTTAGGTAAGAGGCTATATTTCCAAGGCTTATGCGATTGGTAATATCTGGGTATAAACTTAATAGTTTTTGGTAACGTTGCTTTGCATCAAGGAATTGCAAATCAGTCATCCTGTCCTCTATTTGGGAAATGTAATGAACTTCAAAAAGTTTAATATACCATAGCGCAAAAATATGATGCTTATGAAGCAAATTCTGAATGGAGCTATGGTCAATAGCATAAAGTTCAGAGTCCTCCAATAAATGTATACTTTCAATTGCAGGCTCTTGTTTAACAAAACTGGTAGTTTCTGTGATAATTTGTGTATCTAAACTAAACCAAGTATTCATCTCCTTTCCTTGGTCATTGGTGTAAAATGATCTTACAGCACCTTTTGTCATAATCCAAATGTGTTGACAAGGGTTGCCCGATTTGAGCAAAAAATAATTTTTGGGATATTCCAAATGTTGAAAATGGCCTAAAACTTCATTCAATACTTCGTGCGGTAACAAATATATTTCTTGTATGATACCTTCTAATTTTACTTTCATTTTGCCTGTCGATATTACACACAACGGTTTCGGGCTTGGCTTAATATTTGGTAAAAACTGTCATACGAAGCACTGAACTGCCACTTTTGCCAAACCCGTGTTAGGTGAAGTCTATTCTGCTATTTCAAATTTCTAACATTTCTAACATAATTTTTCACGTAAACCAAGTCTCCTTGGGGTCCGAATGAAATTGGATAATTTGCTTGCTGCAAGTATTTCAAATCGCTTCGTACAGCACCGGTACCATGAGCATCAACATACTGTCCATTAAAAAAAGCGGATGCTTTTCCAAAGCAAACATAGGCCGCTTGGTTTCCCGGTTGAGGACCGTCAAGTAATGTAGTTGACGACCAATAGTACGGATAGTTCAACGAAGCGTTAGGATCATTGCGAATGCTGGATTGAAATAGCCCTGAAATGCTAGCATTCCCAGTCTCATCAACTCGGTTTTCATAGTCGACCAAACTTTGTAGTTCTTTTATGGTTGGGAGTCGCCAATCAATATGGCCAGCTATTTTCGAATTTCTAGCATATTCCAGAGCTGATTTCCAATCAAGCGCAGTTTTACTGTCAACTTTCTGCCACATTAGTCCCGTTGCTTCATCTGTTATTGTTTCATCATGATTGTCAGTAAACTTGTTGTAACCATAATTGATATTGCCTCTTACAAAGCGAAAATATAGTTTATTAGGTAGTCCTGAAATTGGTTCAGTAATGGGATATGCCTTAATGCGTCCATCAACAAAATTGACACCATATCTTGACTTATCCCTCCCCATTGTCAATGATTGGCAATCGGTTGACGACCATGTTTGTGCATCTATTTCCCTTTCTCCAATAGCGGTATTACCTAACGGTTGGTGAAAATATGTTGTGTCAATAAATAAGCGAACGGATTTATCTCCAAATACTTGACCTGCGTAGTCGATCAACGAGAACAGTTCTTTAATACTAGGAATTCGCCAATCTTTGTGCTTTCCGGTGTTGATTTGATTTAAGTACACTTTTGCTTCCTGTAGCGTTAATCTAGGTGTTAAATTCCTTGTCCACATTAAACCTGTAACTGGATCTGTAATAGTACCATCACCGTTGTCAAAAAAATGGTCAGATACACTAAAATTGGTTGCATCCTGAATAAAAAATACAGATTGACTACCAAGATTGCTTATGACAGAAATTGTATCATAGTAATTGTAAACTCCCGTGTGCCTGATTTTATATCCACCTTTAACACCATTTACGTTTGCCTGATTAGTAACAGCTTGTTCACTACACCCGTTAAAACCGAGTAAAAGAAACATCGATATTTTCAAATACATATTCATCATTTTAAATTTTTAGATTTCCAGATGTTTTCAGTTGCCCCATTTATTATTCTTTGTTATTCTTTGTGTATTCATCTGGTGCATTGTCTGTTCACTAAAATTGCCACTAACTTTAAACAATTGCTACAGGCAATTGGTATCTTCACCCCGTACAATTTGATAAAGGTAAGAAAAACAACAAACTTACTTTTCAGACATTCCTACCCAGGGAAATCGCTTTTAAGAAATTTTCAGATAACAAAATGATTGTGAAGTATTTGGAGCAAGGGCAGTGATATTGTATTTTTGATTCATCAAAATGAGTTACGTGAAAAAAAATGCGTAGCTCAAATCCCCTTAGAGA
>JAJTGQ010000112.1 GCA_021299455.1 Flammeovirgaceae bacterium
CTGAGGCGGATGTCAAGGTTAAACCTCGTGACGCTTGCGGTCAGAGTCAGACATTTATCGTCTGACCTGACAATGAAAATCACCAACTTGGTTTTCTTACTTGGGGCTAAATCGTTGATTTTCATTCGTCAATTATGCAATAGAAATTCTATTGCATAATCTGGGTTCAATCATTGGACGATCGGGATAATAGCGTGATTGGATAATACGAGCCGTATGAAGGGAGACTTTCACGTACGGTTCTTGGAGCTGCTTGGGCTGGAATGCCCTTGCCTACTCGACCCTTCCGACAACAATAGCATAGGGATTAGCAGGGGTAAATCCTCTTAAAGTGTTGATTTTCAATATATTAACTTCCTAAAAACCACACTTTGCTGCTGCTTACATAAATGAGATCACCAAAAAAATTTTACAAAAAATTAATTTTGGCCGATTAGATTAATAGCATTGTTACGTTCACTATTTTTGATTCTAATCAATGTAAAAATTTATGAAGAAATTTTTTTTCATCACTATCCTTTGTGGCCTAGTTGCTCCATTAACAATTGCTCAACGAGGCCCTGACCGGACACTTGCCATGGGAAATAACATAAGCGCCATCACCCAAAGCGAACTTACAGGCACTATTGTAATCAAGGAGGGAGAAAATATACGCGGGATTGATGCAGACGCCAAAACGGAGAAATGGAAAGTTACTAAAGATGAGATAGGGGGGGCTAGTGTGTTAGATGTGCTAGCTGATCCTGATATGTTAAATTTTATCAAAAAAAAGGAATCGATTAAGGCCGTGCCCGGAACACCCTACATTGAAGGGCTCATTAATTATAAATTCGTTCTGATCAACTCTGAAACGGGAAAATTAGTTTACAATTCGGCAAATGAGAAATTCGCAGTGATTACATCGCAGTTACTCTACGAATCGAATGAGTATTTGTTCTTCATAACTGAGGATAAGAAGATTAAAAGTTTACTTATTGATCTGAAAACAGGTAACCAAATTTGGAAAACCGAAATTGGTGATGCAAAAAGCTTTGCTTCAATTCTTACTTCTGCGCTCACCCTACAGAAACAATATCCTGATAAGGCGATGGCATATAAAGACAAAATATACATGCTCAACTATGGCATACTTTCTTGCCTTGACCGCCTAACGGGTAAGCTGATG
This sequence comes from Flammeovirgaceae bacterium, assembly GCA_021299455.1. Classification (GTDB taxonomy): domain Bacteria; phylum Bacteroidota; class Bacteroidia; order Cytophagales; family Cyclobacteriaceae; genus ELB16-189. Next base: position 1,166 of record JAJTGQ010000112.1, read on the forward strand.
TGGAGAAGCACTGATAAATACAGCGTGTTTTATCCTACCCAAAATGGGAGTAACATTGTTGTAGCTGAATCAGTTGGCCTGCTGGGCAACAAGCAAGAGCTATCGGTACTAAACGTAAGTACGGGTAAAGGTCTTTGGGATAGCCCGATTAAGACAAAGTATATTGTATATGCGGAAGATTGGGGTGATAAACTCCTAGTTGCACATTATTCTGGCTTTAATTTTTTCGACCTTAAAACAGGTCAGAAAATCTGGAAAAAAGATGCTCGTGGAGATATGTTGAAACGCGTGATTCCAATAGGCAACGACTACCTCTATGTGGCTGAAAATGAGATGATGCTGATTGACCAAAATGGCGAGAAGAAATGGAAAAAATTTATTGAGATATGCGACAACAAGGAAGACGAAATAATGTACTTGGATAAAGTTGATGAGAAAGTTTTTTATTTAACGAGCAGCTATGGCAATATGGTGGACTACAAATCAGGAGCAAAGCTTTGGAAGCGGAACATCAAGTTCAACGAAAAGCGTCCGGTTTTGTCCACGTACGATAAGGTCAATGATCTTTTCTTGGTCTATAATGATGAAAAGCTGTACAAGTTTGATCCCAATGGCACTGATAAACCTGAGCCTTTTGCTGAGGTGAACATCAAGAATGAGAATGAAATCAGCAGCATAGATTTGTTCGGTTGGGGCGTATCTCTTACTGGCCAAGTTGAATTGATGGGTGTAGACATGACCGGAAAAGTGAAATACCACAATGTATACAAGCAACCTGGCGAAGGCACACGGCAGCTCTCTAAGGGTGCAGCAACCGTTGGTGGAATTGCTCTTGGAGCTAAAGCAGTTGGAAAAGCCATAGCTGGTTCGGAATGGCGAATGACCTATCGGGATGAAAATGGAGTACTGCGCGAGTCCGTTGTAAGGCGGGCTGATAACACAAAACTTGCAGAAGCAGAAGTGTTGTTAGTGGGAGCTGAAAATCTTTTTAGTCTGGCAGATAAGTTTTCAAGTCGGTTCAAAGCAATGAAACAAAACTCTGCTTATGCTTTTGTTTTTGCGAAGGGAGAGAACAAGGAAAAATTATTGATTAAGGTTAGGAAGGAAGACGGAAAAGAACTTGATAAAATCAGTTTTGCCAACGATCGCCCTGAATATGAAATCGACCCGGTAACGGATAATATTTTTTATGTCAACGGGAATAGCTTGTTGGTATATGAATCTAAGAAATAGAGATTGGAGACTTTCACTTGCCAAGTTTTCCTGCTGATTGTAATATTGAATCGTCCTAAAATAAGTTGACAGATTTAAAATAAGTCCCGGTTGCCTGAGGTGACCGGGATTTTTGTTTTATAAACCTGCTCTGGCGTTTTCATATTCAATGCCAAGTGTGGTCGTTTCTGATTGTACAAAGCTACACTTTCTGGGACTAATTGATTTACCTGCTCTTTGCTTTTCAATACTCTGTCCATTCCAAATTCTTCTTTTATGGTACGATTCATACGTTCAGCCAGTGCATTTTCGTATGGATCTCCATTTTCAGTCATACTTAGACGGATGTTATTTGTTTGAGTGAGTGATTCGTATTCCTTACTACAATACTGTAACCCTCTATCGGAATGACGAATTGTAGCCACTGAATTGGGTGTCCGTTGTTTTACAGCCATTTTCAACGCTCCGATCATACTTTCTGTTTCCATATTGTCGGCAACAGCATAGCCTACTATTTTTCTGCTATAGGCATCCGTGATCATATTCAAATAGCAATTTCCCTGCTCTGTTTTCAGATACGTAATATCACTAACCCAGACTTCATCGGGGCGTATGACACTTCTGTTTTTGATTATGTTGGGCCATTTACGTAGCCAATGTTTACTCATGGTCGTCTGTACATATCTGCGTTTGGGCTTAATCTGTAAATCATAATATCGGATCAGTTCAAATAACTTGTCACGACCAAACTTCAGTTGTAACTCTTCCAAAGTGGGTTTGATCAGGTGGTACATTTTTCGAGTGCCTAACCGGGGCAGTAACTTCCGTTCCCTGTCCACTAGCTGTTTTACGGTTTGTTGCTTTTCGATTTTACCAACAGAGTCCGCTCGCTGCTTATAAACATATTGACGGCTGTACCCTAGCGTATTGGCTATTTGTCCGATTGTATATCGTTCTCCCCCTGTTGCCTTTCGGAAGCTTGCTGCGACAGGGGCAAGTACTTTTTTCTGATATCTGTACCTAATCTATTATCGGCTATATCTATCGCGCGGTTCAGAATCTCTTTCTCAGCCTCGAGTCGTTTGATCCTGGCCTCCAGTTGAGATATGAATGTCTTTGGCGGGGCTTTCTTTTTCATGGGAACTTTGCTTGTCCAATCCAAAGTTCCATGCTTTCTTAGCCATATCAAAACTGTACTTCTGCCTTGAATACCATACTTCTCTTGACTCTGCTTATAGGTGAGATGGCCTTTTTCTATCTCATCAACAACCTGTAATTTGAAAGCCAAACTGTAGTCCCGCTGCGTGCGCTTTAATGAACTCCTCTTTTCATTTGCTAATGTCATAATAAGTTAACTTTTGTGTCAACTTATTTCAGGACGAGGCATATTTTAACCTAAAAAAAGCTCCGAAATCGGGGCTTTTTTATAGTATTTTTGAGATTTGAGTGAATCGCTATCATAATGAATTTGTTTTACAGTAAAACATGGAGTTTGATGTAAATTAACCCGGATTACGCATTGCAATTTTCCAATAGACCCTTGACGAATGAAAATCAATAGTTTGTCCCGTAACCACAACCGAATTGGTGATTTTCATGGTTATGGTTAAACCTTAACAAAACCATTGGGCTCCAGTGTTTTCGTAAACCCGTTGGGAAAACTGTGCATTCCCAATGCATATTTTGGGTTGAAGGTTTACACCAAGTCTTTCGACTGAAATCAGATGAAAAGATGGTTGGATAGGTTCGATATTTTCCAGAAGCGATTTTCCAGTAAGACGAATTTACCACAACTCGAGCCTACCGGTTTTAAGCTAGGTTTACGGACTCGATCTTCGGCAAAGGGTGACATTGCTAAATATCTGATAATCAATGGACAGACGTTTGCCATATTTTTCTCAGAAACGTTTTTGTTTTGTGGCCTTTTCCCCTACATTTGCAGTCCTTTTGAATTTAGGGTGGGAAAGGATGGTTTAAAGGGAGGTTTTGAACAAAAGCAAACGGGGCGAAATACAGGGAGAGCAGAAATTAATAAACGGGTGTAGCTCAATTGGTAGAGTAGCGGTCTCCAAAACCGTTGGCTGGGAGTTCGAGTCTCTCCACCCGTGCGAATAAATGAGTTACCTACCATAGCTTTAGCGAAGGTTGGTGCAAATGAAATAGAATGGAAAAACTAAAAAACTATATCATTGAATCTTTTGACGAGATCAAAAACAAGGTCTCTTGGCCAAAATTCAACGAATTGCAGAGTAGTGCCATTTTAGTACTGGTCGCTTCCTTGATTTTCGCTTTGGTGATTGGTCTTTTTGATTTGGGTTTTAATAATGCTTTGGCTTGGTTTTATAAAGAATTCTAAGACATGGCAGCAGCAGTAGGTGAATTAAAGTGGTATGTATTGCGGGTCGTTAGTGGCCAAGAGAAGAAAATAAAATCTTATCTCCTTACGGAAATAGAGCGCTCAAAGTTGACTGGTTTTATTCCAGAGGTGCTGATACCTTCTGAGAAGGTATATGAAATGAGAAATGGGAAAAAGCGCGTGAGAGAGAGAAACTTCTTTCCAGGATACGTTCTTGTTTCTGCAGACTTGTCAAACGGAGAGGCCTACCACACGGTAAACAACATACCTGGTGTAATCGGTTTCCTAGGCAACAACGGGTCAAGTGCGACAAATAAAGAACCTGTCGCTCTGCGTCAGTCAGAGGTGAATCGGATTCTAGGCAAGGTTGATGAGATCGATCAATTTGAAGTAAAATTGGAGACTCCTTTTATTAAAGGGGAGGGCGTGAAGGTAATGGACGGACCGTTTAGCGGGTTTACCGGAACGGTAGAAGAGATTTTCGAAGACAAGAAGAAATTGAATGTAATGGTTAAAATATTCGGACGTAACACTCCGGTAGAACTTAGTTACATGCAAGTTGAAAAATTAGAGTAATAATAGAACGAATTCAATTACAGCGGTATGGCAAAAGTAGTATTAGGTTATTTGAAATTGCAGGTGAAAGGTGGCGCAGCTAACCCTGCACCTCCTATAGGTCCCGCGCTTGGTTCCAAAGGGTTGAATATCATGGATTTTTGCAAGCAGTTCAACGCACGCTCGCAAGATAAGCCAGGACAAGTTCTTCCTGTATTGATCACTATCTATAACGATAAGTCGTTCGACTTCGTGATTAAGACTCCTCCAGCGGCTGTGTTAATTATGGAGGCCATCAAATTGCAGAAAGGATCAAAAGAGCCTAATCGTTCTAAAGTTGGTTCTATTTCTTGGGATCAAGTTAAGAAGATTGCTGAGCTTAAGATGCCGGATTTAAATGCATTCAAAGTTGATTCTGCCATGAAAATGATAGCAGGTACAGCGCGAAGCATGGGAGTAACAGTAAGTGGAGCAGCCCCTTGGGATAAATAAGTTAAAAGTTAAAGTTATTAGGTCGAGCGACCAAAATCATTCAAACTAATAGCGATAACGGACAACGATTAACTAATAAAAAATGGCACGAATTTCAAAAAACAGAAAAGCAGTTCTCGCAAAGTATGATCCTGATAAGGTGTATACATTGGCGGAAGCTTCTAAAGTATTGAAGGATCTTACCTTCACTAAGTTTGATCCGTCAGTTGATGTAGATATCCGTTTAGGGATCGATCCGAAAAAATCAGACCAAATGGTGCGTGGTGTTGTTTCTCTTCCACATGGTTTAGGAAAGACAGTTCGCGTATTAGTACTATGCTCGCCTGACAAAGCGCAAGAGGCAAAAGATGCTGGTGCGGAACACGTTGGGTTGGACGATTATATTCAAAAAATTGAAGCCGGTTGGACGGACATTGATGTGATCATCACAATGCCCACCGTAATGGCTAAAGTAGGTAGACTAGGTAAAGTATTAGGTCCTCGCGGCCTTATGCCGAACCCGAAGTCAGGAACAGTTACCCTTGAAGTTGGAAAGGCAGTGAAGGATGTAAAAGCGGGTAAAGTTGACTTCAAAATTGACAAACAAGGAATCATTCATGCAAGTATAGGTAAGGCTTCCTTCAGCGCAGAAAAGATCAGAGACAATGCTGCTGAACTTATTAATACTGTAGTAAAGTTGAAGCCCGCTTCTTCGAAGGGAACATACCTGCAAAGTATCTCCCTGTCTTCCACGATGAGTCCGGGTATCGAAGTTGATTCAAGCTCTATTTAAAAAGGGTCTATAATATTTAAGACAATGACCAAAGAAGAAAAAGGAATTATCATAGAACAGTTGGCTGAGAAGTTTTCTCAGAACAACCACTTCTATATTACCGATGCTTCTGGCTTAACAGTGGCTCAGATCAATGCATTTCGCAGATTGTGTTTCAAAGCAGGTGTGGAATATCGCGTATACAAGAACACATTGATCCGCAAAGCTCTAGAAAGACAGAAAGGTAACGGTAACTACGAAGAATTATTTGAAGTGCTCCACGGATTTTCAGGTGTTATCTTCTCAAAAGAATCCGGCAATGCCCCCGCTAAAGTGATAAAAGAATATCGCTCGAAGATGGAAGGTAAGCCCGGTTTGAAAGGTGCGTCTGTTGAGTCTACCATATTTGTGGGCGAAGAACATCTGGATACGCTCGTTAATTTGAAATCGAAGAACGAGCTAATCGGAGATATTATTTCCTTGCTGCAATCTCCAGCCAAGAACGTTTTGTCCGCTTTATTGAGTGGACAGAACACAGTGGCAGGTTTAGTAAAGGCATTGGAAGAAAGAAAACAATAATTGAATTCAAAATTTTAAACACTTACAATCATGGCTGACGTAAAAGCAATTGGCGACCAACTGGTAGAACTTACCGTTAAAGAAGTAAACGAATTAGCTTCTTATTTGAAAGAAACATATGGCATTGAGCCTGCTGCTGCTGCAGTTGTTGCTGGCCCTGCGGCTGGTGGTGCTGCTGGCGGTGCTGCTGCTGCTGAAAAAACTAACTTCGATGTAGTATTGAAATCTGCA
>JAJTGQ010000085.1 GCA_021299455.1 Flammeovirgaceae bacterium
ATACTTTGAAAAAATAGGGGGCCAATTCACTCTCAAACTAGCATTGAACATGAAAAGAAGGGAATGGTGCAAGGGACTTTGGAACCAATCGAATTCAGTCTCCTTCCCCTTTCAATTCTCTAATGCGTAATCTGGGTTTAAGGCTTTGTAAATGTTTATTTCATTTTGTTTAGCTGTAATGCCCGCTTTAATAGTACTGATCACAACTTGCCTTACTTTTATCGCTTGATCAAATGCATGTTGAATACTTTTGGGCACATCTTTTTCACCCTCTTTCAACACATACGCCATTCGCTTCATGTCGGTATACATATTTAAATAGCCAACACCCCAATCCAACATCAAAATATCTCCGCGTTGAATAATACGATCGGTGGAAGTCGCTTCGATGCCGTTGGGTCCGGTTACATAAATCGATGGCATGCCAAAGGAAGATTGTAGATTATTTTTGAAAAGCTGCTCTTTCATCCACCAGGCAACATCTTCGAGGGTGGTAACTCCCGGAGTAATAACTTCATTGGACAAAGCTCTTTCTGCAAACTGATACGAATAATCTCCCGCCTCGGTGAAGGCAGCAATTTCAGAAGCAACGTGGCGCGATCGGAAATCAGAAAACAGTTTTTCGGCAGATACAAACCGGCTTTCGTATTTGCTTCCGAGAAGTTGAGCTAACTCTTGCCTACCGGTAAACGACAATCCATCGGCACTACCGATGTCTTTAGACATATTAAGACCAATGCGCTTCGGGTCACGCTTGGTAACAAACTCTTTTAACTCTGCTTCCGATCCAAAATAATCATAGGCTTTTGTCTCTTCTAACAGATATCCGTCAATACCCAACACCGCTCTTTCAATGCGCTGCTTACCTGTGTCTGTAAAAATGTAGTAGCCATTATGAAACACGTATCCTTCACCCAACTCTTGGTAGAGAGGATCGAAGTTTCCTTCACGGCACATAATGATCCACATATCGATTTTGTTTTCCCGCATTACTTCCGGTAAAATCAAATCGAATTTATCAAGGCGTATCTGATTTGATTTTCGCCATCTGCGAAACGCTTCTTGCGAGAAGACTGTAGTGATACATAAAACTGCCAGAAAAGCCAGTGTGATTTTTTTCATAAGTAAAGTTCGAATGATTAATCAAGTATAGTGGAAAGTTACAGGTTGAGCAAGCACAATTACATTAGGCGCTAGCTTTCAAATTGAGATAGTTCAAACGTATGTCTCCACTAATCGACAATTGCCTCAGCTTCCATCTCTAATAGATATTCATCTCCAATCAATTCTGCTTTTATCATCGTATTGGCTGGCTGTATTTCGCTGAATCGTTGGCCATGCACCCTGGCAATAGCTTCCCAGTCGCTCAAATTTTTAATATAAATCCGTGTGCGAACTACCTGCTGCAAATTTCCACCAAGAGATTGAATTGCTCCTTCCAACTTGTCGATCACAAAATTCATCTGCGCTTCCGGATTGTTTCCACCTATTAGTTTAGATTCATGTGTCGCGGTTGAACCAGAAACAAAAATGTGATTTCCTTTTCTTACCGCTCTACTGAAGCTCGCTATTTCTTCCCAACTCGTACCACTCAATGCTTTTACTCGCCCGTCACTTCCCGGATAACAAGCATAGGGTGGGGGAATGGAGTCAACGTGATGACTCAGGTCGCCCGAGGCAGTCAAGAAAGGAGGTCTGCGATATTCGTCACCACAGTCGCCCGGGATCTTAGTCATTTGATCCATTGCTGCTTTCACTACTTTTTTACTCTCTTCATCTAAAGAAAATGTAAGCAACTTTTTATTTTCTTCAATGTGTTCACTCCTGCCGATTCGCGCACCAATGATGACGCCTCCCACAGCGGGCTGTTCTAATAGGTAGCGGCTAGCAATAATTGCAATAGACGTATTGTTCTTATCGGCTACTTTTCTGAGTGCTGACAACAGGTTTTGAAAAACAAGCCAACCCCCGGCAGCATCGATGAATCTTTTGTACTTCATCTGTGACCAGGTGAGTGAAGAATCAATTTTGGGTTCTGGTTGGCCTAGCCATTTTTCGGTCAAAAACCCGCCAGCTACAGTGCCAAACGCTAAAAGCTTAACATTATATTTCAGGCATACTTCTGTCATTTTACTTGCTGCCCGTTGGTCGAGCAATGAATAGCAAACTTGGTTGGAAACTACTTGTATACCACTTTCAACAACCATTTGTAAATGAGCAGAATCAAAATTGGTAAGTCCTAAGTGATCAATAAGTCCTTCGTGTTTCAATTCCTGTAGCCAAAACAAAGCATCCAGCCAGGCTGGATCAGCATAATTCCACGCATGAAATTGAAGTACGTCAATGCGCTCGGACTGTAAACGTGTAAGTGATTTTTGTACTGCTCCCCGCACTTGTTCTTTCGTGACTTTACCGGGTGTTGGTACCCATTTGGTGAGTAGTTGTGTTTTGTTGCCCGCATATTTATTTTTGAATACGCCAGCGATAATTTCTGCCGAGCCATAATGGTCGGCCATGTCGAAGGTGGTGAGCCCCGCATCAAAGTACTGTTTCAAAGCAAGCGCAGCTGCGTCTGCATCCAATATAGATCCATCGCGTTCTAAGTCTGCTACTTGCCAAAGGCCTGTCAGTACAGGAGAAATTGATAGTCCGGGTGCTAATTCACTTATTGGATTAATGTTTGTCATTGGTAGTCTCGGTAGGTAAAGTTGAAAAAAGAGTTTTTGTATTTACACCCAATTTCTTCAGCCTGTTCCAGTTGTAATAAAAAACAACAGAGGCCACAAGCATGACTAGTATCCAAACGGGTGTGGAGTGAAAATACCAAGCGGTAGTTTCCATTGTCAAATCCTTTACTAAATGAATGACCAGAAATCCACTTAACAAAATCGCACCCGAACTCGCCACTACACGTTGCAATTTTCGTGACTTGAAAACTGAGATTTGAGAAGCAATCGCTGGATTGGTTTTCGGCAACCACAAAACTGACAAGCACATGAGCAAGTAGTTAACTAACATGGACGTAACCATAATGTCGATACCGAGAAAAAAGTCACCCGCAAAATGACTACCTAAAATTCCAATGGTGGCCATTCCACCACTTACAAGAATAGCTATATGGGGAGTTTGAAAGGTTGAATGTATGCTGGCCAATCTCTTCGGGAAAATGCCATCCTCTGCCCACGAAAACATTAAACGCGAAACCGATAGCAGCATGGCGGGTAAGTCATTTAGTAATGCAATCGCTGCGCCTAAAAGAATAAAGACCGACCAAGCCGAAGGGATTAAATAACTCAGTAAGCCAGGCGCTGTGATGTCTTTCTTCATGGCTTCTTCGGCCACAAAGTTCCAAGGCACAGCATGATATAGTGAGTAAGTAAAAACGATGTAAAACAGAGCAACCGTCACCACCGCAATGCCGATTGCTCTTGGTAATGTACGTGACGGATCTTTCGCCTCACCACCAGCCTGTGCGATGGAATCAAATCCAATAAAACTTGAAAAAAGTAATGCCGACCCGGAAAGAAATATTGGCCAGCTAAAAAGAGATGAGTCCTGATTGAGCACTCTTCCCTCTTTCATCAATAGGGCTTGCCTAAAATCTTCATGGTCGAATGATAAACCGGCCACAATCACGATCGCACCGAGCCCAAACATGAGTACCATCAATGGAATGAGCGTCCGTTCATACCATTTGATTCCTTTGATGTTAATGAATATAAAAACCCAGAGTATAGAAAGCGCAAAAGCGACACGGACAAATCCCTGATTCAATAACCCTGCAAGATGATCCCATTGCAACGCGCTTGCGATATCACGGACAAACGGTACAATCACATAAGACACAACACCAATTGCTATTGAAAGTCCAAACCATTGTGAGAAGCTCGCCACAAAACCGAGATAAGGGCTTAGGGATCGACTTGCATAAATGTAACTTCCACCGGCACGTGGCATGGCCGACCCAAGAATTACATAGGCAAATGCTGCTAGTATTGCAGGAACGGCAGCAAATAAGAATGCAGGTAAAACGTAAGGCCCGATGCCGGGAATATTCCGCTGAATCATAAATGGAACCACATAAATAGATGCTCCAATCATGGAGCAAATGCCGGTGGCTGCGAGACTTAACATCCCCATCTTGCGCGGTAGACTTCTTATCGTTGGTTCCAAAATAGTGTGAGTGGCTACTAATTTAAAAAATGCAAAATAGTAGATTCTTAGCGTGTTATTTTCTAATTCGCTCAACGTCTTTTAAAATAAGTTGTCTTTACTGGAAGATATTTTTAAGTTCATGTCAAACCGGGAAGACTTCGTTAAATTTCCGCGATCAAAATAAACAGCGTGTTACCTTACTTTGATAGTATTCATCCGGAAAGCATTAATGGCCATGCACTTGATCAACTGCTGGCTTTCGGTTGGTATCGAATGCATCAAACGTTGTTCACCTGTTCCCACATCGGGGCAAATGACAAACATCGGGTTCACTGGCTTCGCTACGATATCGGGCAGATTAAAAGACATGACTCACATCAGCGCATTAGACGAAAGAACCGGCCTTTTCAATTTACTATTCAACCACTTAAATCTGTAGATGAAGCAGCCATCGAGCTTTATGATCGGTATTATGCCTCGATCGATTTTGATGGAGCAAGTAGCATTCAACAGTGTCTGTGGGGCGATGACGATCCTGCCGCGAATGTTTTTGATACAAAATGCATATCGATTTTTGATCAATCAAAACTTATTGCTGTCGGCTACTTCGACTGTGGCAACAAAGCGGCCGCTTCCATTTTGCATGGCTATCACCCCGACTACAAACGATATAGCTTAGGCAAGTACCTGATTTTGCTCACGCTGGATTACCTGCGAACCAACGACTATCGGTACTACTATCCGGGTTATGTGGTTGAAGACCTCAACAAAATGGATTATAAACTCTTTTTGGGGAAGGATCAAGCAGAGTATTTTAAACCAGAAACCTTATCGTGGGAGTCTTTTAAGGATGAACTGTTGGTGCGGGATACCATTCGTAAACACCTTTAATTAAGAATGAACGCAGATTTTTCTTTTGTGTACGTGAGGCTGAGCCGATGCATTGCTCTTGTACAAGCGATGTACAACATTCGTTTGTCTACATCGGTACGGTAGTTACTTGCCGAGACAAATGGAATAATCACTTCATCAAATTCCAATCCTTTTGCCAGATGGGCGGTTGTAATGATAACTCCTTCTTTAAAAGAAGTGCTTTCGGCTGTTAACAGGGAAACACCTGAGCTCTGTACTTCACCATAAACCAACTCAGCTTGTTGTTGCGTTTTGCAAATAATGCCGAGGGTAGGATGTTTCGAACTTTTGAAATTGCTTATTAGATCTTTAATCTCTTCGAGCTCTTCTTTATTGCTACTAAATCCTTTCACCAAAGGTGGTTGTCCGTGCCGTTCAAGCGGAATCAGATCTGGATTGCGAGAGATGGTCTGAGCAAAGTTGCTGATCTCTACCGTAGAGCGATAGCTTCTAACTAATTTTACTACATCGCCCTGAGGAAAAACCTGCTCAATCAATTCAGAGGAAGATGAACTGTAGGGGTTTACCATTTGATTGACATCACCCAGTATTGTTTTTTTGCACCTGAACAACCGGGACAAGACGGAATATTGTACAGGCGTATAGTCCTGCATTTCGTCAACGAGCAAGTGCTTTACATGATCAAAGCTCTTCGCGCCCTCCAGCCGAATTTTGCAGTAGATCAGTGGGAACACATCAGCATACTCCAGCTTTTCGCCAGGAAGAATTTTAAAAAGTTCAGGTTTACCTATCCAAGTGTAGAAGCCACGATAAATATCTAATACACTGTTTGTTTTAAACATGCGGGGGACGGCTTGCCAGATTTGGTTTTTTTCATTTCCTGATAGCTTACGCTGGACCGTATTGCGCACTTGCTGTTGGATATCTTTGATTACTTCCGGGGCGCGGTTTAGCAACGGCACCCGATGATAGGCCTTGAATCGCTCTTCGATAAACGGAAAGGGTACAACCACATTTCCAATTCGTAATTCAAAGAAGGTGAGAAAATTGTTTTCCAGGTGAACAATGTATTGATTCAGTTTACTCAAAAACTCAAATGTAGATTTGAATTGAATCCGCTCGATCGACTTTTCATCGTGTGTTTCCAGCAAAGACGAGACCTGTTCAAAAAAAGTCTGGAACAGAAACTTTTCCTCCAGCACATCATTCGCTAATTCTTCCATTCCCATTTCAGGGATTTGATCTTCCCCCAATTCAGGAAGTACATTAGAGATGTAATCCGCAAACACTTTATTAGGAGAAATAATAAGAACATCTTTCGCTTTAATTTCATCGCGAAAACGATACAATAGAAACGCAATACGATGCAAGGCAATAGATGTTTTTCCCGATCCGGCTACGCCCTGAATGATCATCACCGAAGCCGTCTCATTTCGGATGACGGCATTTTGATCGCGCTGAATAGTGGCGACAATGTTTTTCATTTTGTCGTCACTCGACTTGCTCAACTCTTTTTGCAACAGGTCGTCATGGATGTGCACATCGTTTTCAATCATGAACTCCATTTGCCCTTCTCTGATTTTATATTGTCGCTTGAGCGTGATTTCGCCAGTTATTTTTCCGGAGGGCGTCTTGTACCATGCCTCGCCTAGTTCGAAGTCATAAAACATCGAAGAGATAGGGGCGCGCCAATCAAAGACCAAGTTGATTTTTTGTTCTTCATCGGTAAACGTATGGATGCCGATATAGATGGGATTTCTTCTTTCGCCTGATCCAAAATCAATACGCCCAAAGTAAGGCGAGGCAATGAGCTTAAGTAACTTTTTTTTCTTAGCTACAACCGACTCGCCTGTGGAGGCCATTCTGTTGATCGACTGGCCGGCTGCCACCTTATCGGCTTCATCCATGCCTGACTGATGCTCGTAGAGATATTGTTTATTTTCTACTAACTCATCCGCGTAGAGCCTCACGCGATCTTCTGTTCGCTGAATGGAACTGATAAGTTTCTCCTTTACCGTTTCTAGATAGTCACGCTCTTCCCCTTCTGTCTGATTGATCATCTTACACTAAAAAAATAGTGCGCAAAGGTACGCCAGAGAATTTACTATTTTGGATGAATCTTTGGAATGAGCATTTCCAAAGGTATCTGAATTAAAAAGGTCTATACCCAATCTAAAACAGATCTTTTTTAGCACATAGAAAAGCTTTTTTTTGAGACTCACCCTTCGACAGGCTCAGGGTGACATTCCCTTACGATAAACTGAGGGTAACATCGTCTCATACCACTTCATTCTGAGTCTATCGAATAGTGACGAAATGCGTCAAGTCGGAAGACCTGACGGCACGGGAAAACTACCAATTGCAATTAGCTACACCGACACATGTGATTACGCCTGTTCCCGATTTTTTTGGAGAACCAGGTGCGCAGAATGGGTTATAGTTAGGATACCCACTGATGATATCAACAAATGTTTTGGTGCGATCAATAGGTGGATTATCTCGAAAGCTACCTCCATTGATGGCAATCGTTGATTGCGCGCTTCGGGCAATAAATTGAGAGCCGTAGATGTTGCAATTCGTAAAAGTAATCTTGCCATTGCTATTTGTCTCGATCGACTGGTTCCAAACGTCACTATTGCTCACCGTCAATAAACTGTTTTTTCCATAGCATGCCAACACCGCCAATTGAAGTAAACTATTGTTGACCGTCACTTTGCCATCGCCCACAATACCAATTTCGTTTATAGTCGAGTTATTGATGGTCAAAGAAGCCGATGTCAATGAATAGATCTGCCAGGCGATTGGCCCTAACCGAACATTGTTGAGAGTAAGCCGACCGGGGACGATGATTCCATCTTGCAATCCAACCTTTAGATCATTAAGTGTCTCATTGCTATTCGACACAAAATAACTGATGGCTACTTCTCCTGGCGCTACGTTATTGCCAGTAATATTCGCACTGGCATTCGGAAATAGCTGAACGCCTAACCCCGGATGTGAGTTAACCACAGACAATGACCAATTCACACCAGCACCCAAATTTTTGCCGGCAGTCCACGACCACGAATTGGTACTCACATTGGGTAATTGCACGGTATGCGCACCCGAGGTCAACGCCATCCATAGCCCCGTTTGTGTATCTGCTCCGTTGATGGAAATAGAACAAGAATCGTTTAAGTAAATTTCGGTTGGTATGTAAACGGAGTTAGTGATCTCCAGCTTCGATTTGTTTCTAAAGTTTCCGAGCAACCAGCTTGACTCGTTATCTAGTTTTGCGCCATCGATGATCATGGAGGAATTGTCCATGGCATCGTACGACATGTAGATGTTTCCTTTTTCTGATACAGTGCCCGTCTGTGTGCGCATGCCAATGTTTTCTAACTTGACTATGCTATTGCCTGTGGTTTTAAGTGTGTATTGCGAGCTGAATTCATTCGCGATTATAAATCCGTCATTCATCAAGCTTTTATTACCACGAATAATTAGCTGTGCGTTTTCCTGCAACAACACATTGCCCTTTACCATAAAACTATTTTCCGGTGTGGAGGTGTAGTCGATCGTTAAGATAGCATTGCCTTTTACGGTGAGGCTCGCAATAGTTTCAGATGTGACGATGGTTCTGTTTTCGGTTACTATCAAATCGCCACTAAGTGCTGGAATCGTTTCAGTGCCGCATGCTGTTGCACACAGAAGAAATACAAAACCAAGTAAAGGCGGTGATAGGACTGGTCTCATTTGTTCAAATTTACTAATAAGACAAAAGAATGAACGAAAATGTTGCAAACGGGATGGAATCTATCGTGCTAAAATCATTTTTCAGGCTCACGGTGCTTTAGGTCGGTAAACATGGTGGCAAAGAAAAAACCGTTTAATTTGTAATTCAGAATGATCGGTGACTGCTGCTGTGCAGCGAACGGGATAGGAATCACGCTTTGTATTTTGGATCAGATAAGCCTAAAAGTTTAGTAATGAAAACACTGAGTTTTTTTGGAATAGTGATTGTCTTATGCCTGATGGGAATATCTTGTCAGAAGCAATCGGATCAACCTGTAGTATTAAAGACGGGATTTCAAACCATTACCGTGCCACATGGATCTTCTATTCTGAATGTTGCGGTTTGGTACCCTACCCTGCAACCGGAACTTTCCTATACGTATAATCGCGCGTCAAGTGGGCTTGACGTGACTGGCAGCGTGGCTAAGAATGCAATAGTGGCAAGCGGCTCGTGGCCATTGATAATTTTCTCGCATGGCTTTTCCGGTGGCGCTGTAGGCACGGTCGAGATTTGTGAGGCACTGGCGCGTGCTGGATATGTTGTTGCCGCACCAGATCATTCCGATGCCGTGTTAACAGTGCGGATTACTGGCCAGGCAAGTGGTACGCTACAGGAGGCACTTACTTACTTACTTAAACGATCATCCCTTTGCTGATGGATCCAGTTATTTGTATCGCATTGCAGAGATCCAACAGGTAATCGCCTCGCTGAAACAACGCACCGATTTCAATTTAGACCTTTCAAAAATTACCTATGCGGGACATTCGATGGGTGCGTGGACGGTGATGAAAGCAATGGCAGCAGGCCCTCGCCCCAAAGCCATGTTTGCGTACTCGATGGGAGAACTCAATTGGCTGTTTCAAGGACAGCGTTATTTCGAAAGCAATTTTTTTCAACAGCTGGATTTTCCTACGGCTTATTTTTATGGTGCTCAGGAGTTAGATGAAGCAGTGAAAGCGAATCGCGGCAATGTATACGCGGCCTTTGCCTTTACTTTTTCTCCCAGTCCAAGTTATGGATTCATTGTTCCGCAGGGAAATCATTTCACCTACAACAGCTACGCAGTTGCGCCCGGAGCTTTTGGACAGCCATCACAACTGCAAAGCATTCTTGGTAAGACCATTTCATTTCTGGATAAACATGTGAAAAACAAGACAACAACACTTGTGCTCGAGACCGGAGATGTTTCAAAGTAATTATCGAACTTTCTGGCAATTCATCAGATTGTGAACCGTCGGTCTGAGCTTGTCGAAAAATTGGCCGCCTGTCCAACTTTTGCCTCTCATCCTAGTTTTGACCTTCATCAACTAAGGTTTATTAATGAGATCAATAAATTCAACCATTAGATATTCATCGCGTAATAATAGCCCAGTACTCCAAAACCAATACCGAGAGTACCAAAGACAATCATCAACCATCTGAAAAAATTTTTCGCTTGCGGAAATTGAACAAGCAATCCCATGGCCCCCATCACCAAACAAAGCTCCAGCAACAACGAAGCCAGGTCAAATTTATCTCCGGCAAGATCCAATTGCTGTACTTCATATTCCCAATTTTGCAACCCTTTAATCTTTCCCAGCTCATTGTTAATGTTGGGCATGCTCCATTGAGTAGGGGCATCCGCCACCGAACCATTCATCAGTTCAGTTTGCTGACTTTTGATCGTTAGTAAACTCTTATCAAACTTTCTAAGACGTTCATGTATGATGGAGGTATCCGTAGCGACAATGGCACCTGCGCGCATTAGATCGTACAGCAAATCGCGTTCTGCCTGAATTAGGGTTTCTTTCAACACCTTGCTATGATAGAGTGAGTACTCCGTCATTTTTTTGTTGACTCCCACAATCTCTTTGTCTCGGTAATTATTTGCTCCAATGTCAATGAATGAAAGGGCGGCTGCAAAAAAAGCAATGAAATAAGCGATCCGCATTTCTTTTTGTTGCCCCGGCCGTTGCACGCCCAGGTCTCCTTCCATTTCAATCATAGCTAAGTGTTTTGTTTTTTCGAAATGTAAGTGAAAAAATCGAAGAATTTGCTCAAGACTTAATCTCCGCATGTTTGCTTTTTTGGTGAGGCAAGTAAACGGCACCTGAAAAGTAAAGGGTCTGCTGAATGATTAATGGTGCCGTCAGGCTAGGTAGATACCTTATTAAAGTTGGCCGCCTGACCAACTTTTACCTCTCATCATATTTAATTTGTGTTTTCTCCACGTTGCGGGTTAGGCGACCCGCAACAACAAATGGTGTCGCATTTTATTGGTTTAAATTGATCGGAATAGCATTGCTATGAAACAGTTTGTGCCAATAAAAAAAGCAACCCTTTTCAGAGTTGCTTTTGCTATCTCGTTTGCAGTTGTTAATTTTTCTTCACCCGCACCGGATATGCCGGGCGCTTGTATTCGACCGGAGGATTTTTCTTTAACTCTTCTAATGCGATTTCAATAGCTTTTTGCAATTGCGGATCATTTCCTTTGATCACTTCGCTAGGAATTTGCTCGACTTCTACATCTGGCGGCACGCCTACATTCTCAACAATAAATCCGTCTTGAGTCCAGATGGCTAAATTGGGAGCAGTAACAGAGGCACCATCAATAAATTCAGGGAACCCCAAAATTCCCACAAGGCCACCCCACGTGCGCTTGCCCACCAATGTTCCAACTTTAAACTTGCGAAACATCCATGGCAACATGTCGCCACCGGACCCGGCTGTCTCATCAATCAACATCACTTTGGGCCCTTGTATGGAAGCACTCGGTGTTTTAAAATCTTTTCCATAGCGGGTATTCCAATGGGCATGATAGGGCTGCTGTAACAGATCAATGTAGTAATTGGCAATTTGTCCGCCACCGTTAAAGCGCTCGTCAATGATGATTGCTTTTCTGTTTGCCTGAGGATAGAAGTATCGCTTAAAATATTCGTGACCCTGGTTGGCAGTGTTCGGCACATACACATAGGCTACCTGTCCATTGGTGGCAGCGGTAACTTTCTTGAGGTTGCCTTCTACCCAATCGCGGTTGCGTAGTGACGCTTCACCAGCTACCGGAACTACTTTCACGATGCGTGAGCCCGTTAGGTTCGGGTTAGATCCCAGGGTAAGTTCTACAATTTTACCAGAAGTATTTTCGAAAAAGCTAAACAGATTTTGCGCTGCTGTCACTTCTTTTCCATTCACTGCTAGAATATACTCGCCTACAACAGCATTGATGCCCGGCTCAGTTAACGGAGATCGCAATTCAGGATTCCAGTTTAGCCCACCATAAATCTTTTTGATCTGATAGCGGTTGTTGTTAATGGTGTAGTCTGCCCCTAACAGTCCTCCACTCACTTGCTCCGGTGACCCTACACGATCGCCTGAACCCTGAATGTTATGATGACCAACCACGAGTTCACTACACATCCATTGAATGAGAGTGGATAGGTTGGAGCGGCAGGCAAGGTGTGGTAAGAATTGCGCATATTTCATTTTCATTGCGGACCAATCGGCACCATGCATGCCCGGATCATAGAAGTAGTCGCGGTTGACTCTCCAGGCTTCATCAAACGTTTGAGCCCATTCAGCTGGCGGATCAATTTTTACCTGTATGTCGTTGGTATTAATAATTCCTTTACCGGCTTCCGGTTTTTCTCCGGTGTTGGTAATTCCAAAAGTGTTTCCTTTTTGATACAGCATCTTTTTGGTATCAGCAGAGATGATGTAATTATCTAGTTCCATTACTTCCGCATCTTTTCGCTTGGCAACGTCATACTTATGAAGTTTGCCAGGATCATTGGAGTTGTATTCATACACCACATAGTAGAGTTCTCCTTCTTTAGCCACATTCAGTAGGGCATAGTTTCCGGGCTTCACCGGCAAGTCAATGATACGCGTTTGGATTCCCTCCCAATCTATCTGCAACGTTTTAGCTGGCTTGGCGGGCTCTGGTTCCTTTTTGTCGGTTTTGGTTTTATCAGCGACTGCTTCCTGTTTTTCTACCTTTGCAGATTCCTCATCACTTTCTTTTGCAAAGGGTGAGATGGTGTTCTTCTGCAAAGTTACAAGGTAGATTCCGCTGGTAGCGCGCATATCGTTGTTAGATTGATCGAACCAGTTAACTACAGGGCCCGCATCTGTTGAAGCAAAGAAGTAGAGATATTTTCCGCTGGGATCAATTTTTGGTTCGCTCGCATCGCTTAAGCCATCAGTAACAGCAAATGATTTTCCCTGCTCGATAGAATACAGGTATATCCGTCTGAAATTTGTTTCCGTCAGTTTATCGTAGCCAATCCATTTCGAGTCGGCACTCCAGTTTCCGAATAACTCACGGAATACCCCTGGGGCATAGACCTCATCGGCATCAATTTTTTTAGAAGCCCCGCTTGCAACGTCTAGCACATAGATGCTGCGGCTGTTATCTACGTAGACGATTTTTTTACTATCGGGCGACCAATGCGGAAACGCGTAAAAACCTGCACCCGTTAACTTGATGGCTTTCACATCGCCTTTACCTTCCTGCGATTTGATGTGAAGTTCATATTCACCGGAAGCATCTGAGAAGTAAGCGATGGATTTACCATCGGGTGACCAGGCTGGATATTTTTCATGTGCATTCGTTGTAAGCGTAATATTGCGGGCATCACCTTTTTCAGCAGGTGCCGTAATCATTTCGCCTCGGAAATCAAATACGACACGCATGCCGCTGGGAGAAATATCGGCACTGCGTATATAATTTCCACCCTTCACATACCGGGGTCGTAGATCCAATAGATCAGCAGCAATACCAATCGTCAATTTTTTAGGGCTGGCAGCATTCACATCCAGCACGTGTAGATAGCCTGATTGCTCAAGCACAATTTTATTTTTGTTGAAGCCTGCGCTTACTACCGGAAAATCGGTGAACTTGGTTACCTGTGTTACACTCTTGGTGGTCACGTCATAGGCGAACAGATTAAACTCACCGTTGCGATCGCTTCGAAAGAAAATGGTGTTGCCAATCCACATCGGATCTGAGTCGTTGCATCCTTCTTGAGGTTGTGGAATTTTTATCGCGCTTTTATCGTCTGTTGAAAAGATCCATAGCGTTGAAATGGTGCCTCCGCGATAATGTTTCCACTGGCCATATCGAGGTGAAAGTGGCGTATATGCAATCTTTTTTCCATCGGGAGAAAAGACGCCATTGAAAGCATTGGGAAGTTCAACCTGAGAAGGAAATCCGCCATTGATCGACACGGTAAATAACTGATGATAGCGATTGGTGAATACCGTTCGTTGTGAGGCAAATACAACTTGTTTACCATCGGGTGTAAATCCTCGCACCAGATCGCCTCCGGGATGCCACGTAAGACGGATGGGCACACCGCCTTCAACAGGAACAATGAACACATCAGTGTTGCCATCATATTGCGCGCTAAAGGCAATAAGTTTTCCATCAGGAGAAAAGGAGGGCAGAGATTCTATTCCTTCATCTACTGTTAATCTTCTTGGATTGCTGCCATCGATATTGGCCACCCACAAGTCTTCTGCATAAATGAATGCCACCTGTGAATCACTTACCGCAGGCTGGCTCAACATGCGGGTATCTTTTATATCGATGCCAGATACGGACAGCGAAATGAGTAGTGATAAAATAATACTGCAAAGTGTTTTCATAAATAGTATGGAGTTACGAAGTGGAAATTGACCTACTAATCTACCAATTAATAGCAAGTAAAAAAATCACGGCTACCCGGTGTTTGGCTTTACGCTGGAAGAATAGATCACGAACTAACTTTCTTTGACCCAACTCCCTTCGGACCCAAATTAAAGGCGCGAAAATACCTGACCAAAAAAAGCCGGAAATACGTCTGTATTTCCGGCTCAACAAAGTGGGTAGGTTAGGACTAATAGAAGAATTGCTCCAGTACAATCTTTCCATCATGTACGTGATACACGCAGATCTCTTCAATGGTCATTCTTCTCTGCCCTCTAAAGGTGACATCCAAGACCCAGGTGATGGCGAAATGGTTTCCCGCTACGATAGGATCAGAAATAGTGGCACCATGAAATTCTTCCACCCCTGCTTGAAAGGCAACGTCCTTTGCTTTGATCGCATCGAGCCCTTCTGCCACTTTTGGCCCCATCATTTCATTGGCTTCAATGCTGGTGACATTGGCTGCAAATAAGGTGTTGTGCACTTCGCCAATCTTGCTTTGGCGACAAAGTTCTACCAGTTTGTTTGCTACTTCTTGTGTTGTCATGTTTGTTGGGGTTTTAGGTGGATTGAAAATGGTTAGTTGGATTATCAAACAAGGTAACTTTTAGCGGAAGGTTTTTGGCCTACAAAGAGATTAATCTTTTTTTAATAAATCCTGCTAATTAAACTTGTGTACATTACTTTTGATTTTGAGGACTTTGTCCCATTGAAATCTGCTGAACGAAATGAAAACTGCCAATCCATGCCAACTAAAAAACTAGAACTTTACCGCAACGAAAAGATTGCCATACTTCCCCTCAGGAAAACTCCAAAAGGCCAACGGTATGCCGTTACCAACCATGGGCGTGTAATTAGTTTTAATGATACCCCCTTAGACGGATATTTTTTGCGACAGTCTTTGCTGGCTCGCTATCCCGGGGTGACCCTTCGCAGGGGTAAAAAGGAAAGCGGCTATTTAGTCCATCGGTTGGTGGCAAAAGCATTTTTGAAAAAACCCACTAACCAACATCGTTTCGTTATCCACCTCAACTATAAAAAAGACGATAACCATTTTAAAAATCTGAAATGGGCAACCCGCGAGGAGTTAAGCAAACACCACAGATCAAACCCCAACCGAGAAACAGCGATCGGCAAGTTTAAACTTACGCCAGATAAGGTGCTTTTGATTAGACAGCAGCTGTCGCGAGGCAAAACCACCTTGAAAGCGCTTGCCAAAAAATTCCATGTCAGTGACATGCAAATTCATCGCATTAAAACCGGTGAGAATTGGTCGCATGTGGGAGAATGATAGTCTAACTTCTCATAAAATGGATTTTTAATCGATCTGATATTTTAGCCCTTCCAACCTTTGTGTTCTTCACATTCTATTGTCCCGTCAGGTCTTCCAACCTGACGATCAATAGATTTACTTCGATAGTTCTATTGTACTGGGAAGCAGAAACGTTCTCTTCTCGTCAGAGTCTCCCGCCTCGGGGCCTCTGACGGGAAGCACAGGATCGGAGTAAAAAAAGCAGAGGCCGGTAAGTGAAGATGAAATAGTATCAAGCGCAGCGTCCCCGAAACGGGAGACTCTGCGATGGACAAACAGGATTGGAGTAAAAAAAAGCAGAGACGGGTAAGTGAAGATGAAATAGTATCGAGCGCAGCGTCCCCGAAACGGGAGACTGCGAGGAACAAACGAAGGAAGAATCTTTAAAACCCTCTTCAAAATGCTTTGCAATAATTTGAGCTGAATTTCTAGTACTATCAAGAAAGGTAATTGCGTGCATTATTTCAGGGGAGAACGCAGTGACAAGTATTCATTTAAGTGAAGATGAAATAGTATCAAGCGCAGCGTCCCCGAAACATGAGACTCCTATGTTTGTTTTTATAATCGTTGAGCAAAATAACAATAGATTTGATGAAAGTGAAAAAGGGTGAGAGCGCATTCGAGACTAAACAACTTTCGAGGTATGTTCGCGCAGAGATAGTGCCTCACTCTTTTTTATC
>JAJTGQ010000034.1 GCA_021299455.1 Flammeovirgaceae bacterium
AACGTATCGGCCATTCTGCGAATAAATTCCTCCGCCACTCGTGTGTCTTTAAAAAGCAGCGAAGAAACCGTATTGAGACAGTTGAATAGGTAATGCGGACTGATTTGATTTTTCAACGATTCAAACTGCAACTCGAGCTGCCACCTGTCCGATTTCAGTTGCTCAGCTTGTGTGACGGCATAGTGATAGTATGAATAAAACAGTCCATAGAATATCTCGTAAATAAATACAACGAGTGTAAAGATGATGGTCAGCTTTAGTATTTCTTCGGCCGTCAGACCAAAGAAATAGTTACCTGTCAAATTGATAAAAAGACCCACCAACAAAATATTCGCCAATAAGCCGCCCATAAAGCGAACGAGAAAATTGTTCTTCCAATCAATGATATGGTTGAACAGTCGATCGATCTGAAAAATAGAAAAACCGATCGCGTTTGTGAGAGCGATGAACATTATATACTTCTTCCAAAGCAACCGGGCGGAAGCCAACGAGCCATTTTCGCTGTAGTAGATAAAGACGAAAAGCAACACGCCCAGACCCGTACACCCAAGGGCAAGCAACCCATACTTTCTCATGACGGGCGGGATGTTACTAGTTGGAAGGCGCATGACGACTTGAAGATATGGATTTTCGTCATCATAGAACTAACTGAAATCATTTTTTGAAGCAATCGCTTTGAAGACGGTGAAGATTGGGTTGAGTCTGAAAAGCAGCTGGTTATTCAATCGCCCGGATGATGCGTCCATAGTAAGTCTCTGATTCAACCCGCTTGGCCGCTGTGCGGTAAGCCTCCTTCAACGAAGCATCGTTCATCAATTTTATCTTGTAAGCTGCATCTGTTAACACTTCGGTGATATAGTGATCCGAGCCAATCTTTGATGTGGCTTGCAATACAGATAGGATATTTTGCTTTGTTAAGTTTGGTCGTTCCAGAGCTGTTTGTAAGAATACAGACATGTAGTGATCGCTTCCATTGCCGCTCACTGCCTCCATCAATTTTTGAAAGGACTCATCTGACAATATTTGACGTTTCACAATTTCATTCGCCACATTGGTGATGTAGTGATCCGACTCGATGGTAGAGATCGTTGGAATTAAATTGTTCAATGCTTCTGCAGAAAGATTTTTTTGTAGTAGGTTCGTAAGCACTTCTGCCTTGTAGTGATCGCTCCCAATGTCTTTGATGGATTCAATAGCCTTTTGGTATGAGGCAGCCGATAGCCCCCGCATCGCCAGCGCTTTGTTAAGCACCACGCTGCGATAGTGATCAGAGCCAATGGTTTTGGTGGTGTTGATCATCTCACCGACTACGCCATCTGTTAGATTCGTTTGCCTTAGCAGCGAAGTCATTACTTCTGTTTTGTAATGGTCAGAGTCCATGTTACCGGTAGCCTGCATAATGATCCGGACACTTTCCAGGGACACAGGTCCACTGTGCAATGCCTCCTTGATCACTTCCGTTTTGTAATGGTCTGAGTCCATTCTGCGAGTAGCGGCAAACAATGCTTCAGTGGCTTCTTTGTTCTGCATGAATTTCTCCACGTTGTTTTTTAAAAACTCCGCCATGTAGTGATCTGAATCTATCGTGCCGGATATGCCATTGGCGATCATTCCATATTCTGCCACCGGCACATTTTGTTTCATGAGCAGCGAAGCGTAGTGTGCTTTCACATGATCACTTTCTAAATTCCTGATTTCATTCACCACAGAAGTGGCACCTCCTTGTTTGTAAAAGCGATTCACACGACTCTCGGCACCAATGGTGGTGGTGCGCACCAACTCCAGCATTATTTCTGAGAGCCACTTGCGCCCCTCTGGTTCAAAAGCCACTTTAGAACGGCCCTCGTAGTACTCACGCTTCAGGCCATTGCCTTCGGGCGTAATCACGATCGAGCGCCTGCTGCCAAAAACAGTTTTAGTGATTTCTAAATATCCATCCGCTGACATGCTTTTGATGTCTTTGTCATTGTCCGTTACTTCAATCTTGCCGCGCATTTCCACGTTGAAACTGGATAACCCGATGGAATGAAAGAAGGTTGTTTTGCGATCGGTGCGGCTGGAAGAGTACACCACAACTTGCCCCCAGGAGATCGAGTTTAAAAGAATGGCGATGATAAAAATTGAGATCGTTTTCATAGTCTACATGTTTTGAGGGGCTTAACGGCACAAAGGTGGGTTGGCGTTGCTCCGTGGCCAAACACATTGACATGAGTTGTAAGATGGGTGTAGTGAGTTGCAGTAGATCTGAAAATGGAAGTGGATTTGGATTTTAACTATGCGGCCCCATGACCGGGGCGTCATGGCCGGGCTTTCGCTACTCGCCACCAATCGCACACTCCATGTCGGGCTCAAACAGGCCGCTCAATCCCTGCCTGTCCGGCAGGCAGGCCTGGCCGATGCCAGTTCGTAGTTTTACCTTGGTTACCATTGCGAATGAAAAATCCTGGCGAGCCCTCGTATCAGATGAAATCACATTGACGGCTCTAGGCGAAACAGCCGCAACTCTATTGCGGCTGTTCCCTATATTTGGTGTATAGTCGCAACTAGTTGCGGCTATACTAATGTTGGCAGTAATAGGCCCCGGACAATTTGGTCAATCTAACGGGGGACACTCTAATAACAGAGACTTCCCACGAGGACAATTGACGGATTTTGAGCATTTCATCAAAAACTACGAAAGAGTAAAAACAACATGGACAAATTTAGAACCCTTTTAAAAAATATTTCACCTATTACCGATAAGGAGTTTGCTGACACTATTTCATATTTTAAAGAACTTGTCCTAAAAAAAAATGAGTTTTTTGTCGAGCAAGGCAAAGTATGTCGACAAATTGCATTTATTAAAAAGGGGACTCTAAGAACTTATTACATTAACGACAAAGCGGTAGAAACGACATCATGTTTTTGCACAGAAAACAACTTGACAACATCTTACAAAAGCTTTATCCTTCAACAACCTTCAACTTTAATTTTACAAGCCATAGAAGAAACTCATCTATTAGTCATTGACTACAACAGTTTGCAAAAACTATATTCCGAAAGTAGTGCATGGCAAACTGTTGGTAGAGCTGTCGCAGAACGAGAATACATTGTGATGGAGCAGTATGCCTCTGTGTTAAACAATGAGACGGCAAAAGAGAAATACTTACGACTGCTTAACGAACAACCAAATGTTTTGCAAAAAGCGGACATAGAAGATATTGCTTCCTATCTTGGCGTTACAAGACGGACACTTTCAAGAATAAGGAGAGAAATTTCTAAGTAACGATATGAGGACATTTGTCCTTTCCGAAGTGTAAATATCACTTCACTTTTGCATTATTATTAACAATTAAAGATATGCAAAATGAATAACGAGAAAATTCAAAAAAATGTAAAGAGTGGCTATGCCAACATTTTAAAGCGAAACACAAGAAAGTCTTTCTTGCCAAACATTTTTCAGTGTTGCGACCCAAAGGAAATTGCAACCGATATTGGGAAAAAAATTGGCTACAGCGAAGATGAGCTTAGAAATGTTCCAGAAGACGCCAATTTAGGAATTGGTTGTGGCAACCCCACTGGATTGGCCTCGATAAAAAAAGGTGAAACTATCTTAGACCTTGGTTCGGGTGCAGGTTTTGACTGTTTTTTGGCTTCAAAAGAAACAGGCGAAACAGGAAAAGTCATTGGTGTGGACATTACACCTGAGATGGTGGCACAAGCCAAAAAGAATGCCGAAAAAGGAAAATATAAAAACGTAGAGTTCAAAGTCGGTGAAATTGAAAACTTACCAATTGAAAGTAATAGCATTGATCTAATAATTTCGAATTGCGTAATCAATCTATCTAATCAAAAAAATCAAGTTTTTAAGGAGGCATTTCGGGTTGCAAAATCAAATGGGCGAATCATGATTTCAGACATTATTTTACTTCACGACTTGCCTGATTATGTAAAAAACTCGGTTGAAGGTCATATTGCTTGCTTGGCTGGAGCAGTAAGAAAGGAAGATTACATCAACGCCATTGCAAGAGCGGGGTTTTCAGATATTAGTATTGACAAAGAAGCACCATTTCCGATAGAATTGATGCTGAATGACCCAATTGCAGAAAAAATTGTCAGGGAGAATAATTTGACTGAAAAGGAAATAAAGAGCATTGCCAATTCTATTGCAAGTATTTCTATAAGTGCAAAAAAACAGGCAATGGGTGAACCGTACAAAAAATAGGCGTAAGCCTTTGTTGAACGAGGTTATCCTAGCGGAAACGAGATACGTTACAATAAAGTGATCCCTAAGGGCCTACTACTGCCAACAAAATGTCCTATGAATAAAGGATAGGTTCCTGAAGAGAAAGAGAAATAGAAATTACTTTTGAAAGCAAGAGGGTTTTATAGCCCCCCTGCCTTCGCAAGTTATTCCGTTGGTCATTTAAAATTACTTTTACGTTTCCATATCTGCAAGTTTTTTCATTA
>JAJTGQ010000117.1 GCA_021299455.1 Flammeovirgaceae bacterium
CCAGAAACAGGAAGAAAAGCTAGAGATAAGCGGCTATACTTATTAGGTTACCGATATTTAGTTGTAAGCACTTATCTGGTGTTTTATAGAATTCAACTAAAGCGGATCTTCGTTTATCGAATACTTCACGGAGCGAGAAACTATACAGAAATTTTATAGACACTCGCGGCCTCAAAGCCTCTCCACAATTTTTGTCTTCCCATCGTCTCCCGCTTCGGGGACGATGCACACCAAAGAGAACAAATTTACTTCTGCACCTTCACATTCTAGCTGAGCGGTTGGCATCGTCCCGAGGCGGAGACGATGCTTGACTTTGCAGTCGATGTTTAGCTGAGTGGTTTTTTGTCTTCCCATCGTCTCCCGCTTCGGGGACGATGCACACCAAAAAGAACAAATTTACTTCTGCACCTTCACATGCTTAGAATGGATGCATTTGTTCAAGATCACCGATTTGTATGATGAGATATATAAATGGTTTGATATTCTTACTAAAAGGAATCACCAGATAAGCGGCTTTGTGATTATGCCCAACCACCTACACATGATCATCTATGTTGCAGAAGATAAAAGTACTATCAACACAATCCTTGGCAACGGCAAAAGGTTTCTTGCCTACGAGATCGTTAGAAGGCTAGAAACTGAGAAACGCGAAGCCATTTTGCAAATACTTGCGAGCCATGTTACACCAAGTGAAAGAAAACGAGGCAAAAAACACCGCGTATTTGAAGTATCTTCTGATATCAAGCCATGCTATACTGACAAGTTTCTTTTGCAAAAGTTGGAATACATCCATGCGAATCCAGTTACCGGAAAGTGGGAATTGGCTGATTCAGCGGAAAAATATCTTCATTCTAGCGCGGCATTTTACGAGTTAAATTTAGAGCATCCTAAAATAAAGATTACCCACTACAAAGATGTTGGTATTAAAAAATAGGGTAACGTTCCGGAGATAAGAAATCATTTTTGGCAGCTACAAGAAAGTTGGGCAAGCGTGGTTGGCATCGTCCCGAGGCGGAGACGATGTTCGACTTTGCAGTCGAAGTTTAGCTGAGCGGTTGGCATCGTGCCAAGGCGGAGTTATCTTTGGCAGCTACAAGAAAGTTGGGCAAGCGTGGTTAGCATCGTCCCGAGGCGGAGACGGTGCTTGGCTTTGAAATAAAGATTACCCACTACAAAGATGTTGGTATTAAAAAATAGCGTAACGGCTCTGAAATGAGAAATTATTTTTGGCGGCTACAAGAAAGTTGGTCAGGCGTGGTTTCTGTCTTCGCATCGTCTCCCGCTTCGGGGACGATGCATACCAAATAGATTTTCTATTTTTGGTCATGGCAATCAAGCTTACTCAACCAGAAAAAGAACAAATTTACTTCTGCACCTTCACATGCTAGCTGAGCGGCTGGCATCGTCCCGAGGCGGAGACGATGCTTGACTTTGCAATCGAAGTTTAGCTGAGCGGTTGGCATCGTGCCAAGGCGGAGTTATCTTTGGCAGCTACAAGAAAGTTGGGCAAGCGTGTTTAGCATCGTCCCGAGGCGGAGACGATGCTTGACGAGCGAGCGGCCTCAAAGCCTCTCCACAATTTCTTTAAAATCTAGATTCTCCCAGTTCTTTTCAATGTCTAGTTGTTTCAATACGTCTTCCATAATTCTCTTTTGCTTTTGGCCTGTCTCATAGGCAACAGAGTAGGGTATATTTTCGTGAAAGGTGACCATCGAATAAAGCGGAATCCATTTTTCCGGAAACAATTCGTGTAACTTCGATTCGATCTTTTTGCGAAGAATAAAATCCGCATCATTGACTAAGTCACGCATCTCAACAAAATTATCCAGTGCTAACTTTGCGATGGCATCTGCATTCGGTTTTCGTATTTCTTGGAAGGAGGGAAGAACTTGATCCCAGTCGTCTGCAAATTGATCGAGGAGTTGATTGAGAACGCGACAGTCCTCAAAGCCGGCATTCATTCCCTGCCCGTAGAAGGGGACAATAGCGTGAGCGGCATCGCCAATCAAGAGCGTTTTATTTCGAACCCACGGATAGCAACGCATCGTTACCAATGAGGAACTAGGATTTTGAAAAAACTCTTCCAGTAGTTGTGGCATCAAAGCATAGGCGTCTGGGAAAACAGACTTAAAAAAATCAGTGACCTTTTCTTTTGTGGAAAGGGTTTCAAATGAAGTCTCTCCCGTGAAGGGAAAGAACAATGTCAGTGTAAAACTTCCATCCGGATTGGGTAGCGCAATCAACATATAGCTTTCGCGCGGCCAGATGTGCAAGGCATTTTTCTCCATTTGGAAAGAACCCGCTACTCCTGTAGGAATATGTAATTCTTTATAGCCGTGTTCAATATAATTTTGGGAGAAATTGAATTGGTCAGTGAACTGCATCGCGAGCCGCACTGCCGAGAATGCTCCATCGGAACCGATAATTAAATCAAACGGTAAATGTTGAATGTCGAATTTTGAATGTTGAATTGTGAGCTCTGTTTTTTCAAAATCGACTTTGGCAATTCGTTGTTCAAAATGAAACTCAACGCCAAGGGATTCCGCTTTGGTCATCAGCACTTTGTTTAACCCACTTCGTGAAATGGAATTGATGTATTGACCCGCTTTTCCGTAAGGTTGAAAATTTAAGTGTCCCTGCAAATCGTGGATCATACGACCGTGCATCGGAATGGCTTCCTTTTTCAATTCTTCGGCTAGCCCTACTTCTTCCAAGGCACGTATCCCGCGATTACTCAGCGCTAAATTAATAGAACGCCCTTCATAGCTGGCACTCTTTCTCATGTCGTTTCGTCTCTCAAAAACAGAAACTTGATAGCCTCTATTTTTAAGGTAGATGGCAAGAAGGGATCCGACTAATCCTGCACCTGTGATGGCAATGTGTAATTCTTTTTTCATAGTTGTTTTA
>JAJTGQ010000060.1 GCA_021299455.1 Flammeovirgaceae bacterium
GGGATTTGAGCTACGCATTTTTTTTCACGTAACTCATTTTGATGAATCAAAAATACAATATCACTGCCCTTGCTCCAAATACTTCACAATCATTTTGTTATCTGAAAATTTCTTAAAAGCGATTTCCCTGGTGGGCTACCAAGGTATTGGCCTATTCTTCGATCCTTTATCGAAACGTGTATAACGGAATTGATTTTCGTGTTTCTTCTGTTGGCAATAACCTCAAATACGACTTCATCGTAAGGCCGGAAGCCGACCCTTCCCAAATAAAAATTGAATACTGTGGCGTAGATGGCATCGAGAAAATAAATAGTTCGCTGATAATTGAAACGAATGTGGGTTTGCTGACAGAAGTAATACCATTTTCTTATCAGCTTGATGACAATAATACCAGACAAATAGTAGCAAGTGAGTACAATCTTCAAAACAAGGCAACCTCCTTTTCATTTCCCAACGACTATGACGAATGCCGCACGCTGGTCATTGATCCACTCCTGATTTTCTCAACCTACTCTGGATCGACAGCCGATAATTGGGGTAGTACTGCAACGCCTGGCGAACATGGAACACTTTACTCAGCAGGTGTAACACATCAAAGTCTTGGTGGGTTTTTTCCTGCCACCACGGGTGCTTTTCAAACCAACAATCGAGGAAGCTTTGATATGGCCGTCATTAAATATGATTCGGCTGGAATGCGGTTTTTGTATGCCACACACCTGGGCGGTGCTGGCAACGACTCTCCCGAGAGTTTGGTGGTAGATAAAGCATCAGGTGATTTGGTTGTACTGGGTATCTCTGGTTCACCAGATTACCCTACTGGCGCTGGTTCTTTTGACAGAACCTTCAATCTGGGCACAACTGTTTTTAATCGCGTGCTGAATACAAACGACCAATGGGATTTAGTAGTCACTCGCCTTTCACCACAGGGAGATAGGTTGATTGGGTCTACGTTTCTTGGAGGATCGGGCAATGATGGGTTGAATTTACCGAAGCAATCGGGGGGGCCATTGGTAGTGAACTATGGAGACGAAATGCGAGGGGATGTAATTACAGATGACATAGGGAATGTGTATATCAGTTCAGTTACCGGGTCTGCTAATTTCCCCATCGTAAATGGTTTTGATAATTCATTTAATGGTGGTACGACTGACGGTGTGGTTGTCAAAATGACTCCCGATTTATCTTCCATCGTTTGGTCCAGCTATGTGGGCGGATCTGGTTTTGATGCCGCCTACTCTATAAAGTTCGATGCCAATAAAAATATTGTACTGGCGGGTGGAACGACCAGTATAAATTTCCCGACAACCACGGGTGCCTATCAAACAACCTTTAATGGCATCGTGGATGGTTGGATTGCACGGGTGGCTGCCGATGGAAGCGCTATATTGAATGCGACATTTACCGGCACGACATCATTCGATCAGGTTTACTTTATAGACCTGAATTCAAACGGAAATGTATTTTGCTATGGGCAAACGGCCGGGCAAATGCCAGTAACGCCAGGTGTTTATCATAATCCAAACAGCGGACAGTTTTTGCAAAAATTTTCTGCTGACTTAAGCACGTTGCAATTCTCCACCGTTTTTGGCTCGGGGTCTGGCAATGGCCCGATTACTCCCAACATCTCCCCCACTGCATTTTTGGTGAATGACTGTGACAATATTTACATGGCAGGATGGGGAGGCGTTGTCAATTCTGGTATTGGTTTCTGGCCAAGCACTACGTTCGGCATGCCGATCACCAACGATGCCTTTCAGAAAACAACATCTGGCTCCGACTTTTATTTTATGGTGTTGAATGGCGATGCCACTCAGCTCGTGTATTCAACATATCTGGGCGGTGGTTCTTCCAAAACACATGTAGATGGGGGCACTTCGCGTTTCGATAAATTTGGCATTGTATATCACTCAGTGTGTTCTGGATGCCAGTTTGGAAATACAACAGGCGGGCCAACTTCAGATTTCCCAACGACCCAAAGTGCTAAGTCGCGATTGAATGGCAGTCCCAATTGTAACAATGCAGCATTCAAATTCGATTTGTCTTCATTGCGGGCTAATTTTAATACCAATAATTTAGCGTTGACTAAGCCAGGGTTCAACAATGTTTGTTACCCCGATTCAATTGTTTTTCAAAACCTAAGTACTGGCGGGCGAATTTTTACATGGGACCTAGGTGATGGAACTATTGTTAACCAAGACGTTGATGATCCACGATTTGTTATTCACCAATACAAACAACCGGGTCAGTATAAAGTCAAACTTAAAATCACAGATTTGAGTACGTGTAGTCAAACCGATTCCACGTTCAAGGTGGTCAATTATTTTAGAAATACAATTAAGGCGGAAGATGATGTGGAAATCTGCGAAGGCACTACCCATTTATTGATGGCTCCGGGGGGGAGTGCCTACAAGTGGTCTAGCGAAGATCCTGCATTTACTTCAACCAGCCCCTCGCCTATTGTAAAGCCGGATAAAAACACAAAATATTTTGTTACTGTTACTGATGGAAATGGCTGTTCTAAGAAGGACACTGTAAAGGTGAGCTTAGTCAACAAAGTCGATTTGAGTTGGCAGCATCGTATTAAAGCAAATTGTATTGATCGACCATCTGTCATTGTTCAGAACTTGACGCCCCCAAAAGATGATGTTATCTTCCGCTTTGACTTTGGCGATGGAACAATTTCTGAGGATACAGATTTGGAGCATTTCTATAAAAAGGATAGCATTTACCAACTGAGATTAATCGCACAGCGAAAGTTCTGTTTTTTCGAAGATGAAGTTCAACTACCAATTCTTAAACTATTTGTCCCAAATGTATTTACACCAGAAGCATCTCCCGGTTTCAACGATACTTTTAAGGTCAGCCTTGGACTGGGGGTGATAGATCCGGCAACGATAGGGCTAGCGCTGCAATTGAGTGTGGTAGACCGCTGGGGGAAAAATGTTTTTGAATCGGCTAATTACAAAAACGATTGGGATGCACGTGACATCGAGGGTGGCGTGTATTATATGCATCTGAGTATTCAGGATTTCGCGACATGCAAAAGCTGGGTGCATATTATCAAATAGCAGGGTTGATTCTGTTAAAAAAATTACATCACTAAATTCCCAACTTATCTTATCGACTTGAATTTGACAAATTATTAATTCAATATATCTAAGGTTTTTATATCTTTCATGCATCAAAAATATAGATATGACCAGCACTTCTTTTGAATTGTATGATCTAAAGGTAGAAGTCATAGAAGGCGAAAAACCATTTGTGTGCAGCCATCAATTGGGAGATGCTTTCGAGGTTAGAGGTGAAAATCTTTACTTTAAGAGTGACCGCCCATTTTCGTTATATGCGTTATCAGCGCTTCTTCCGCTACTACCTGCGAAGCAACGACCATTAAATCCCGTGGATTGGATGGCAACCGATCATATTATAGCCTGCCCCGATCCCCATTGCGGTGCTCGCTTCAAAATAAGCCGGATAGGGAAAAGAGTATTTGAAAGATCTGACACTACAATTGTTCCACTTCCAGAAATAAATGATTGGGCATAACTACCATGGTCGAAAAATTTAAACTAGCACCCGATTTTCATATTTCCCGAATCGTCAAAGGCGGTTGGCAATTATCTCATGGTCACAGTGCAGATGCAACCGAAGACCCAATCGAAAGTATGTTTGCATTTGCCGACAAAGGCATAACCACTTTTGATTGTGCAGATATCTATACCGGTGTTGAAGAACTCATCGGAAGATTTCTAGCTGTTCGTAGGCAACGACTTGGCTATAATCATGACATTCAAGTGCTAACCAAGTTTGTTCCCGACTATGATGCACTTGCCACGATTACAAAAGGTCAGGTTGAAAAAATTATTGACCGCTCACTGCGAAGACTTGGGAAAGAGCGTCTGGATATGGTACAATTTAGCTGGTGGAGTTATGACGTACCTAAATATGTAGAAACCGCTCATTGGCTGCAAGAAATTCAACAGGCTGGCAAAATCAATTTACTATCTGGCACTAACTTCAATACACACGCCACCAAGCAGATGGTTAATGGCGGAATACCACTCACCACTCTACAAATTCAATACTCTTTACTGGACCATCGCCCGGAAAGTAGTCTGGCACCGCTATGTGCTGAAAACAACATTCACTTTCTGTGTTATGGTACAGTAGCAGGCGGATTCATCTCTGAGAAATGGTTGGGGCTGGCAGAACCAACCCCACCGTTTGAAAATCGATCGCTAATCAAATATAAATTGATGATTGATGAGTTTGGAGGATGGGAACTGTTTCAGTCGCTATTGGCAGTGTTAAAAGGTATAGCAATAAAGCATAATGTTTCCATCACGAATATTGCATCGCGTTATATACTGGATAGAAGTCAAGTGGCCGCAGTTATTATTGGGGCAAAAACATCGGCACACCTAGAAGAGAATCTCCAACTATTTAAATTTAAGTTAGATCAAACAGACAATATTCAGATTGACAAAGTCATTAAGCAGCGAAAAGGACCTGCTGGGGATGTATTTGATA
Organism: Flammeovirgaceae bacterium; assembly: GCA_021299455.1. Classification (GTDB taxonomy): domain Bacteria; phylum Bacteroidota; class Bacteroidia; order Cytophagales; family Cyclobacteriaceae; genus ELB16-189. The sequence continues at coordinate 4,531 of JAJTGQ010000060.1, forward strand.
TCGAACGCATCAAAGAAGGGTCTCATGGTTCCATTATGAGATACAATTTGAATCAACAGGCAACCGATTGATGCATGGCAGATAACGCTTCCCCGAAAACCTGGTCTTCAAACTATCTCTTCTTACTTGCTTCCATTGGCAGTACGGTTGGGCTATCTAATATCTGGAAGTTCACTTACTTAGCGGGCGAAAATGGTGGCGGTGCTTTTGTATTGATCTATCTCATGTCATTGATAACAATGGGGATTCCCATTCTCGCGGCTGAACTTATGATCGGTCGAAGAGGTGGGCGTAGTATGGTGGGCACTATGCGCGTGCTTTCTCAAAAAGACGGTATAAGCAAACATTGGCAGCTATTTGGTTGGATTTCAATGGTCGGTGTTTTTTTAATACTGAGCTTCTATTGCGTCATAGCGGGCATGACGCTTGACTATACCGTTACATCTCTTTTTGGCGAACTAAATAAATTAGATGCTACCTCTGCAGTAAACTATTACAATGACATGTTAGCAAGCCCCTTGCGATTAATGCTTTCGCAGTTTGTATTTGTGGCGGCAACGGGTTGGATCGTTGCAAAAGGCGTTCAGGAAGGCCTTGAAAAATCAACTGGCTGGATGACTCCTGCACTATTCATCATACTAGTAGCCTTAGTAATCTATGCTATGTTTGCAGGAGATTTTTTGGAGGGTGTTCGCTTTTTGTTTGATCCTGATTTTTCCAAGATAACGCCCAAAGTGATATTAGCTGCATTTGGTCAAGCATTCTTCTCACTTGGAATAGGTGTGGGTGTTATGCTAACATATGGAGCTTATATGCCAAAAAGTTCTTCCATCCTCAAATCCGCTGTCATCATTTCATTTTCAGATGGCCTTGCAGCAATACTTGCCGGCCTCGCAATATTCCCGATTGTATTTAAGTATGGTTTGGCACCTGCGGAAGGGCCCGGGTTAATCTTTGTGACCTTGCCGATCGCTTTTGGCCAAATGCTGGGAGGAAGTTTTATTGGTGCTATATTTTTTATGCTCCTTTTCTTCGCAGCATTAACTTCTTCTATTTCATTATTGGAGTCAATTATCTCACACCTGGAAGAAGTTTGTACAATTAACAGAATACAGATTACGATCATTGTTTGCATACTTCTATTCATAGTTGGTCTTGGGTCTGTTTTTTCGTTTAATATCTGGGCAAACTTTACTCCTTTGGATATGATTAAACCCTTGGAAGGAAAAACAATTTTTGGCCTGATCGACTATTTTGGGTCTAACTTGTTGATGCCTATTGGAGGCATATTGATGGCGCTAATTGCAGGTTGGTTGATTTCAAGAGAAGAAAGTAAGAACGAGCTCCGGCTAAAGGACCATCGGTTTTTTTCGCTATGGCACTTCCTTATCCGTTTTGTAGCGCCTGCAGCCGTAATGGCAATTTTTTTATCGAACTTAATCAATTAATAGCCTAACTATTCAACCGAATAATCTGCAATCCAACAAAAGTAAAAACACCACAGCAGCAATAGTGGATCATTTTCCTCCTTTCAACTTTCTCACAAAAAAATCAGCAGTACCATTGTACACACGCAAAGCATTTTTGTGTGCCATCCAGTGATGCGTGTCATCTACAATTACTAGTGTTTCCATGGACACGCCTTTTTTCTCCAGACGTTTTACCAAGTCGGTACTTTGATTGAAACGTACATTGCGATCATCATCACCGTGAATAATCAACACAGGAGAAACCCAGGTATTCACACTAGACACTGGAGATGATTCCCATCCTACTTGCATGGCCCTTTCCAGGTCAGGTGCTTTCTCCACAGCACGATCTGCATTTACTAATCCGCGGAAGCGGTCTGTCGTGTAGTCATGTACTCCGTGAATATCTACACCTGCTGCAAAGATCTTTGAATCGCGCCCTAGCGCAAGTGCCGTCAGGAAGCCACCATACGAGCCTCCATACACTCCGATACGCGAGGCATCCACATTCGGCTGTTTCGCCAGCCACTCTCCTGCCGCTTTTATATCTTGATATTCAGAAGCACCACGCAAACCGGCATTTTCAGGTTGGTGAAAGTCATGGCCATACCCAATACCCAACCGATAGTTGACAGATAGCACAACAAATCCCAAGCTGGCCAAGTACTGATTAGATGCGTAGGCATTCGAATAATAATCAGAGTAGTGCCAGCCCAAGAGCATCTGCCTTGGTGGTCCTCCGTGGATGTAAACAATCGCTGGCTTCTTTTCTTTGACATTTAAAGGCTCAAATAAATCGGCATGAACCGTTACTCCATCAGGCGATTGAAATGTAACTTTCCTAGGCGTGACTAAATTTTTCTCTGGAAAAGTAGTTGGTACTAACTCTTTTCCAAGCAGTACTAACTTTTGGTTGGGCGCAAAACTCATCACAGCCGGCAAAGGTGAACGCTGCGCTGTCGCGCTAATGCATGCCAAGGTTTTTCCGTCTCCAGTAACGATCGGCATCCATTCTAAACCTGTGCCAGGCGTCAACACCTCCACGGCCGCTTTGTCAACAGGCACACGCACGGCATGCCTACGATCTAAGTCATTTTTGTCAGGCCCAGTGTTGGCACTGAAGGTTAACCATTTTTTGTCGGGACTTAGACTGATATGCTCGGCCATAAACGATCCGGGAGTCAATAGTAGAGGCACGCCTCCCTGAGAACTAATCGAATAAAGATGAGGCCATCCATCTTGATACGAAAGAAAAGTGATTCGATCTCCAGCGGCCCAGTGCAAATTGGTTTCTCCATGCGTAGTTGGGTAAGAACCTTTCAGGGTGATGGGCGCTTTCCACAGTTGCGTAGCTTTTCCGGTGGCCAATTCAGCTGTCAAAATTGACCACGGTTGATGTCTCCTTTGCAGTATCGAGTCAGGCTTGCCGCCACTACCTGGCGTACGGATAAAGGCAAGTTTATTTCCATCGGGTGACCAGCGCGGAGATCCATCGTGATGGAAAGAAGGAGCTATCCATTGAATAGGTTGAATCGAATCGGTGAAAACTCCAACAAAAGAGTGGTCGGTTCGATTAGCAACGAAGGAGAGGCGTGTACCGTCTGGCGACCAAGTAAGTGAACTGACTGTACCACGAGTAGTAAACAAATTCTTAGCGGGCGTTGATCCATCGATGGGAACAACCCATGCCTGATTGTTTTTGATAAATGTGATAACATCACTTTTGGGCGAAAGCACAGGAAGGTCACCTTCACTCAATGCTTTATTCTTGCCCCCGGCAAATGGCACACTGAAGATCTTTGTCTTGGCAGGACTAGGCGCAAAAGACGGATTCACAATCAATTCATCGTCCCAGTTTGATCCATGATCGCCACCACGTACATAAACCACCCATTGCCCATTGTGGGAAATGGAAAGGCTGGTGATTTCCTGCCCATCATCCTGGTCATACGTAGTAAGTTTCCTAGGCTTGAACTCCGGCCCTTCCGCCACGTAGACATTTCGCCTTCCTTGTTCATCCATCGCCCACGCAATCCTTGCGCCAACGGCTGAAGATGTCAATTCTGTTGGGAATGGATAGCTTTTAATTGCTTCTAAACTGATTGTCTGAGAAAAAGAAATTACGGAAAAGAGAATCAGCAGCAAGGTTATAGATGACTTCATATGGTTGGGATATGTATGAACTCGAGAGTTAGTAAACATTTCTTACAAATCAAATTGATTTTATAAGACCGAAGCAACTTGTTTTTACGCATGGCAATTTTGCTATTGATTAAAGAACTAGTCGATCAAAAAGTCAAAATTTACTTTTGAGTATTTTCCATTTCTTGTTCCTTCTATACTTGCAAAAAGAGAATTTTTGATTCTTCGATAAGCAATTCGTTGTGGAAAATCATGGACTGGGTTTTCGCAAATGAATTCTCCTTTGCCAATAAAAATGACTTGAAATTTTACAGGCTGCCTATTGTTTTGATCGACTACCGTTGGATTATAGCTCCACTCCCCTTTTCGAAAACTCAACTCGATGGATTCCTGTAACATAGAATCGCCAGGAGCCTTTACGAATAGGCTTTTTCCTCTAAA
>JAJTGQ010000081.1 GCA_021299455.1 Flammeovirgaceae bacterium
ATGAAACCAGAGCCGAGCATAGCGATGTTCATAATTGAAGATTAATGGTTATCCGTTAATACTAAAAGATCGAATTTTCCTCTTTTTAATGATCGTCATAAAATGTGTTCCAGAAATTTTCATTGTAACTAATATTTTGGGGATTCCAAAGCCTCATATCGTTTTCAAACTTTTCTGGATATTTGAGAATTAATTTTTTTACAAAGATTTCATTTGATGTGATTACCTTTTGTTTGTTCCCTTTGACTCGAAAAAGGTTCGTCCGAGTACTTTTCAAATAATAAGGGAAGTATTTCGTGCCTGATTTTCGGTAAGTAATTTCCATTGAAAAAACTACCTCATTTCCATCTACTTCTACTTGATGTTTTACAATTGCATTGTCCTTGCTATTCAGATAGAGCCTTCCATAATATCTTTTCAATGTTGAGTAGCCAGTAACTCGGTTAGAAATCTTGGGCAAACTGTAATCCAAAATCAATACCGTATCGCCTTCAAATTTATCAAAACCAGCAAGGTTAATCTCAAATTTTTCCAAATTCACGTTGTTTAAAATACCAGACTTTCTTTCGTCAGTAATCAAATCAACAGCTGCTAATTCAAAGGGTGGCCATGGTTCGTATCCATTTGATTTTAAAAAATTGATCCCCGTCTCTCTTTTTTGAGTCAGTCTAAAAGTTTTCATACTTTCATTTGAATATCCCTCATAGTATCCTTCAATAACACTTTCTAGCTGATATTGCTGATGATTTGCCGAGTCAGTTGAAATCAATCTAGAGTAATACTCGAGATTAAAAGGCTCTTGTTGATAATTCTTTCTAATCGCTTTCAGAGCGTCTTCAACATATTCTTTTGTGGTAATTCGACTAGCAAAGACAGTAACCTCATTTAAAAATCTATTTTCTGGTTCAAGGAGTATTGAACCCTTTAAATCGTTGAGTTCTTTTGATGTCACTTTCTTGGTTACATATCCGATGCAAGAAATTGTGATAGTAAAATCAGCGGCAGTTTGTTTCGAAGGTATCTTAAATTCTCCGTTGCTGTTGGAGGCTGTTCCTTGAGAGTATTGTTCTATCCACACACTAGCGAAACTAACAGGCTTGCGTGTTCTCCGGTCCATGATTATGCCTTCAATAAATTTTTGAGTCGAAAAAGAAGCCGTCACTTCTTTTTCTTTAGTAAAAAGAATCCCATCCACGGCATCAGCCATATTACCTTCTGTCCACTCACTCAAGCATGTTGTCTTAATTGGTCTTTGCTTCAATGTTTCTCCAGATATCCACTTCATTTCAATATCAGCCTTTGTCAAATCTTGCTCTAAACTGTTTGGTTCATCATCATTTGAAGTAGTGGATAGAATGAATACTTTGCTACCAAGTTTGTTTTTTAAATGCCAACCCATTGGTTTAAAATCTAAATGGTCGGTGTCTTTCATTTTTAAAAATTTTAGTTGATTCGCGAAATGACCCGTAGCGCCCCACCCTATTATTTTTTTTGTTTCATATTTTTGCGATTGAAGAAAGAGCATGTTTAAAGCCATCAGGCTGTCTCGAACGTTGCTGTCCGATGCCTTAAACCTACGATTTACAGTTTTGCTCTTGGTGCAATTTTTAAAAAGGCTAAGCCAAGATATTAAAGCCTGAGAATAAAATGACAATGAGCTAATGCTTGAAATTCGATTCTGCAATTCTTCCAATAAATGAAATTCATCGATGGTAGGTTCACCTCCCTTGAATAAATTTAATTGCATTTCCAATAGTTTGAGAGCAGGATCAAATTCATATATGCCATTTTTTGATAGTGCCTGTTGAAATTCTTGAATAAGTTCTTTTGATTCTATCAATCCGGATGGTTGGCAATCAAAGCCTGCAATAACAATAGGCGTTCCGTTTTTTCTTTGTTGAAGAACGTAGTCAAAAAGCGGAAGCATCGCATCATCATTCGCCCAAATCGGGAAGAGGCCTTTTTGAAAAACCTCATGAACGTCTATATTTTCGTTCTGAAGTAGGTCATTTACCAGATTCATCTCAAAAATCCCCGATTCAAAGGCGAGTACATCAAAACCAAGTTTTTCGTGAAGATACTTTACCAATTCAATTTTGGTTGGGTAAAATCTTGAGACGTGGTCAGGTTCTCCGAGCAGAACGATTTCTTTTGATTCTAATTCTTTGTCTAGAAAACTGAAATCCAAGGTGGAGTTTTGGCAAAACCCTGCTTTAGCAAATAATAGGATTAATAAAAGTGTTTTTGTGCCAGTTACAAACATAGAAGACAGGTAAATCTACGGATTTGATTTTTATCAAATATTTTTTTTTGCGTATTGAGGAAGTGTTAGTAAAAGACACTTAATAATCAGCCGCAAATTTGTCGGCACTCTCCTCCTTACGGGAATAGATCGAAACGACTTTATCTTTATTGCGATAGCCTTGAATCGAACCGGCATAAAATCTGCCAATGAAACCAGAGCCGAGCATTGCGATGTTCATGGGTTGGTTGTTAGTTGTTTGTGAGTGGTTGTTCGTGAGTGGTTAGTTTGTCGCTGTTGGCAAGCGAACAACGAGTAACCAACAACGAACAACCATTATGCTGCTTTAATCTCTTTCTTCTCTTTAAAAAATAAGATGAAATAAATCAATACTGCCATTGCGATGAAAGCCGGAACAAACCAAATTTGTTTCCATAGATGCATTCCGTTTTCCATATTCCCATCTGCTACAAAGCCGGAGAAACTTGTACCGATAAACATACCTAGACCATAGGTCGCGAACGTAAATAGTCCTTGTGCTGCATTTTTGATTTTCTCCCCTGCTTTTTTCTCCGTGTACATGTAGCCAGTGACAAAGAAGAAATCATAGCAGATGCCATGTAAAATAATGCCCGCATAGAGCATCCAGGTATTAGCCCCCATATCGCCATACGCAAAAAATACATAGCGAAGAATCCAGGCGGTCATTCCCAATAGCAACATTTTCTTTACTCCAATTTGATTGAATAGAAAAGGAATAGCGAGAATAAAAATTGCCTCCGACATTTGACCCATTGTCATCTTTGAAGCCACATTACTCATCCCTAACTCATTCAGAAAGACGTTGGCAAATCCATAATAAAAGGAGAGAGGGATACAGACCAAGATAGCCGCAATAAAGAATATAAGATAGGGCTTGTCTTTGAAGAGTACGAAAGCCTCTGTTCCAATGGCTGAAGAAGCACCTTCCGTTTTCCCCTTAGGCGGAGTGTTCGGTAAGAAGAAACTGGTAAGCCCTAGTAAAACAGAAGCGCCACCCGCCATTTGAAAAGTCACAGCAGACTTGTCTAGGCCAAATGAACTGATGCAAACCCCTGCTACAATCCAACCCAATGTGCCGAATACTCTAATCCAGGGGAATTGTTTTCCGGGATCAGTCATTTGGCCGAAGGCAATGCTATTTGACAAAGCAATGGTTGGCATATAAAGCAAGGAATAAAAAACAATGATCCAATAGAACGTGGTACTATCTGTAATTTGAGTGGCCAGGTAAAGAAGTAAGCCACCGGCTAAGTGTAACACGCCCATAATTTTTTGCGCGGAAAAAAAGCGATCTGCCACCAGCCCAACAAACAACGGGGAGATCATGGTGGCAATAGCCAACGCGCCATAGGCCGCTCCTATTTGCACACCACTCGCATGCAAAAATTCTGTCATGTAGGTTCCCATGGTCACGTACCAGGCGCCCCATATAAAATACTCCATGAGCATCATGAAAGAAAGCTTGGTGAAAATAGTAGGTTTCATCTGCAATGGTTTGATTTAGAAAGCACGAGTTACGATTTTTTTGAAATAAATATGCTATCTCTAGTAGTCCGTTTTGTTGGACTATATATTTGTTCTGATATTTCTTGATTTTCTTATTTTAGTAATGCTCCGTTTGGCATGTATCAATCTTAAAACTTGAATCCTATTTTTCGACACTCGGTATACAATCAGGTGTGCATCCAAAATTACCCACTGGTACATTTTGGATTTTGTAATCAGATGATGACATTCCAGGAAAAGTAAATAGTTTGTTGAAAGTCCCTCGATCAATTGCCAAATCTCATTCTCATAACGTTCGGCTTGAGCAAAACCAAAAGTTTCAAGACCATATTGGTAAACTTCTTTTAAGTCAAGATTAAACTGTTCTGAAATATCTACTTGGAGTGCTTCTGTTCCCTCCATCCCTTGATCAGTTTCTTTGATCCTTCAACAGAGTAAAATTGACCCCTTTCTGTTTTTTTGATCGCTTCTTTTAATTGATCTTCAGAAATGGGATCACCAGATAAAGCCCAACTTTTAGGGGTGAGTTTTTTTATCGTAGACTTCATACTGCAAAATACACTATTTTAAAACAACGCAAAATAGACTCACGGTGCTAATTCTAACATCAAACCATCTTCTCCGGCCGCACCCATTCATCAAATTGAGCTGAAGTAACCAAGCCTAGCTCTACCGCTGCTTCGCGCAGTGTTTTGTTTTCTTTGTGCGCTTTCTTGGCAATCTTGGCTGCATTCTCATAACCAATATGAGTATTTAGAGCTGTCACAAGCATCAACGAATTTTCCATGTGTTGTTTGATGATCGGCAGGTTGGGCTCAATACCAATTGCACATTTGTCATTGAAGGAAACACATGCATCTCCTATCAGTCGTGCACTTTGCAATACGTTGGCTGCAATTACTGGTTTGAATACGTTGAGTTCAAAGTGACCATTCGATCCACCAATGGTTACGGCCACATCATTGCCCATTACCTGCGCACACACCATCGTCATCGCCTCGGGTTGGGTAGGATTTACTTTGCCCGGCATAATGGAAGAGCCGGGTTCGTTATCAGGAATAATAATTTCACCAATACCGCTGCGTGGGCCAGAGCTTAACATGCGAATATCGTTGGCAATTTTCATCAATGAAACGGCTACACGTTTTAAAGCCCCGGAGAGTTCCACCATTGCATCGTGTGCTGCCATGGCTTCAAACTTATTGGGTGCGGTTACAAAAGGAAGACCCGTCAGCTCTGCAATTTTTTTCGCCACCAATACATCATAGCCTTTTGGGGTATTCAACCCCGTGCCTACGGCAGTACCACCCAATGCTAATTCACTAATCATTCCTAACGAATTGTTGATAGCACGAATTCCATTCTCTAGTTGTTGAGCATATCCGCCAAATTCCTGACCGAGTGTAAGTGGAGTTGCATCCATAAAATGCGTCCGCCCTGTTTTTACAATCGATTTAAAGTCAGTCGCTTTTTTATGCAGTGTATCGCGCAGTTTTTGCAATCCCGGCAAGGTGATTTCTACCACTTGCTTATAGGCCGCGATGTGCATCGCAGTAGGATAGGTGTCGTTGCTGCTCTGCGATTTGTTAACATCATCATTCGGGTGCAACACTTTTTTCTCGTCAGCGAGTTTTCCGCCACTCAGTACATGTGCTCGATAGGCAATCACCTCGTTGGCGTTCATGTTACTTTGCGTGCCCGAGCCTGTCTGCCAGATTACCAAAGGAAATTGATCGTCTAATTTTCCGGCCACAATCTCATCGCAAACCGTGGCTATCATATCTTTCTTGTCTGCGGCAAGAACCCCTAACTCGTGATTGGCCATAGCCGCTGCTTTTTTCAGGTAGCCAAATGCGTGGATAATCTCCTTGGGCATGCTAGCCTCTGGCCCGATTTTAAAATTATTGCGCGAGCGCTCCGTTTGTGCGCCCCAGTATTTGTCGGCAGGTACTTGCACCTCGCCCATGGTGTCTTTTTCGATGCGGTAGTTCATATCGGTTTTTTGCGGTTAGTTCTTATAAAGAAAGTAAAATAAAAAGGAAATTCTAAGAGTAAAAAATAATATGAATATCTATGCAACCTCTTTCAACTTTTGAAGTATTGTGTATATCCTGATTAAAGTTTCCCCTAATTCATAACCATGCTCAAAAACTACTTCAAAATCGCCTTCCGAAACCTGATTCGGCAAAAAGGCTATTCTTTTATTAACATAGCAGGCCTGGCATCCGGCATGGCCGTAGCCATTCTCATCGGTTTGTGGATATGGGATGAACTCTCTTATGACAGGTATCATCAAAACTACGACCGCATCGCACAGGTGTGGCAGCATAACGTTTACAACGGAGTCGTGCAGTCACAAATATCAAATCCGTATCAAATGGCGGAAGAGATACGCAACAATTTTGGCAGCGACTTCAAGTATGTGCTGCAGGCATCGTGGAATAGTACCCATATCCTTTCTTTTGGTGAAAAGAAGTTCAATAAAGACGGTTATTTCTTTGAGCCCGAAGTGACTGAAATGCTTACGTTGAAAATGCTAAAAGGCACGCGGGATGGATTAAAAGAACCGTATTCGATTTTACTATCAGAGTCAACTGCGAAGGCTTATTTTGGAGATATCGATCCCATCAACCAAGTCATGCGACTTGACAATAAGTACGATGTAAAAGTGACAGGGGTTTACGAAGACTTACCCTACAATACTTTCTTTCGCAACATGAACTACTTGTTGCCATGGGATTTATACATCATCTCCAATGAATGGATCAAGAAGATGGAGAACCCCTGGGGAAGTAATTTCACTCAGACATTTGCTCAACTCACAGACAAGGCCGATATGTCATTGGTTTCTGCAAAAATCAAGAACGTTAAATTCAACAAACTCAAAGACGAGGGAGATCGGAAATACAAGCCTGTCGTTTTTCTGTTGCCCATGAGCCAATGGCATTTGTATCGTGAATTTAAAAACGGGGTCAATGTTGGCGGACGAATTGAATTTGTATGGCTATTCGGTATCATCGGCATGTTTGTACTGATGCTTGCGTGTATCAATTTTATGAATTTAAGTACAGCTCGCTCAGAGCGCAGAGCAAAAGAAGTAGGCATCCGTAAGTCTATAGGTTCGGTTCGCGCGCAATTGGTGAGCCAATTTTTTAGCGAATCACTAGTGGTAGCGTTTTTAGCATTTCTTGTTTCGTTGTTGCTTGTGCAACTCATGTTGCCAATGTTCAACCAGGTGGCCGACAAAAAATTGACACTCCCGGTATTCAACCCTGTGTTTTGGGCAGCCGGAGTTTGTTTCAGTTTGCTCACGGGCATCATTGCGGGAAGTTACCCTGCACTTTATCTGTCTTCGTTCAATCCCGTTCAAGTTTTAAAGGGCACGTTTCGAGTGGGAAGATTTGCGTCCATTCCTAGAAAAGTTTTAGTGGTGGTGCAGTTTTCTGTCTCGGTTACGCTTATCATCGGAACGATCGTTGTGTTTAATCAAATTCAATTTGCGAAGAACAGACCGATTGGGTATGAGCGAAATGGATTGATCAATATGTTTTTGACAACTCAGGATTTGCATAAACATTTTGAGGCTGTAAGAAATGAGCTGAAGAGTTCAGGTGCCATTGTTGAAATGGCGGAGTCGGGCAGTCCGGTTACGCAGGTGTGGAATAGCAATGGAGGTTTCGAGTGGGAGGGAAAGGATCCCGCCTTGGCGGTAGATTTTCCGAATAATGGCATCACACACGAGTATGGAAAAACCATTGGCTGGCAGTTCAAAGAAGGCCGTGATTTTTCTCATGAATATTCAACGGACTCCAACGCATTTGTCATTAACGAGGCTGCTGAGAAATTTTTAGGGTTCAAAAAAACGGTGGGAGCAACATTGACATGGGAAGGAAAACCATACACGATCATTGGCATCATTAAAGACATGGTAGTAGAATCTCCTTACGAACCTGTGAGAGCGTCCTTGTTCCATATTTCAAAGGACGGTGGCAATGTAATTATTATGAAAATTAATCCAGAAATGGCTTCACGCGAAGCAATAAGCAAAATAGAAACAGTTGTTAAAAAGTATAATCCTGATGCGCCCTTTGAATACAAGTTTGTAGATGAAGACTATGCTCGCAAATTTGGAGATGAAGAGCGCATTGGAAAACTCGCAAGTTTTTTTGCTGCGCTTGCCATCTTTATCAGCTGCCTTGGTATTTTCGGACTGGCTTCATTTGTAGCAGAGCAAAAGGCCAAGGAAATAGGCGTACGGAAAGTAATGGGCGCGTCTGTGTTTACCTTATGGAAAATGTTATCGCGTGATTTTGTGTTATTGGTGACTATTTCCTTTCTAATCGCAAGCCTTCTATCGTTCTATATGATGAACAACTGGCTGATGAAATATGAATATCGAACGGATATTTCTTGGTGGGTTTTTGCAGTGGCAGGAATGGGAGCTTTGGTGATCACACTGGCTACGGTCAGTTATCAAGCTATCAAAGCGGCATTGGCCAATCCGGTGAATAGTTTGAGGACGGAGTGAATAGAGTTTGCAAGTTCCCAGTTACAAGTTACTTGCAACTGGGAACTAGAAACCAGAAACTTGTTATTTTCCATTTGAGTAATCCACCACCAAATTGCAAAGAGTATTCACACCAAGTGTGAGACCGCTGTCGTCAATAATGAATTGTGGCGTGTGATGCGGTCCGGCATTTTTAGGGTCAGTCCCTTTAGGCATTCCGCCTAAAAACAAAAACAAGCCGGGTACTTTTTCAGCGAAGTAAGAGAAGTCTTCACTTCCGGTTTGAGCCGGAACAAGTTTTACATTTTCTTTGCCCGCAGATTTTTGCACGGATGGGAGCATCCGGTTGGTCAAAGCGACATCATTGACAGTTACCGGGTAGCGAATACTGTACGGAAGTTCCACAACGGCAGTCGCTCCTGCTGCTTGCGCAGTATGCGTGGCAATTTCATTGATGCGCTGGATTACCATTTTTTCATCCTCGGCACTGAGTGTTCGAACCGTTCCCAACATTTCCACTTTTTCGGAAATGATATTGCTGCGATTGCCACCATGAATAGCACCAATTGTTATCACTGCGGGATTCTCTGTAACATTTACATTTCTACTCACAATAGTTTGAAGGCTAGTGATGATTTGTGCAGACACCAGAACAGGGTCTACAGATGCCCACGGCTGTGCCCCGTGCGAAGGCTTTCCATTCACTGTAATTTTTAAATCGTTCACCGAAGCCATCGTGCCGCCTGGGCGGTAGTTAATGGTGCCAACTTCATTTTCCGAACTGATGTGAAGTCCAAAAATCACATCTACTTTAGGATTCTCCATTACACCTTCTTTTACCATTAGTGCTGCTCCGCCTTCTTCTCCTTTAGGCGCGCCTTCTTCAGCGGGTTGAAAAATGAATTTTACAGAGCCTTTCAAATCTTTTTTCATGGACGCAAGTATTTCTGCGGCACCCATCAACATGGCCACGTGCGTATCATGTCCGCAAGCATGCATCACGCCTACTTGCTGACCGTTGTATTCGGTAGTCACTTTAGACGCATAAGGCAAATCATTTTTTTCATAAACAGGCAGGGCATCCATATCGGCACGCAACGCAACCACGGGGCCTGGCAAGCCACCTTTTAACAAACCAACTACACCTGTTTTTCCAACACCAGTCTTTACTTCAATGCCTAGCGATTGCAAGTGCTTTGCAATCAACTCTGCTGTCCGGAATTCTCGATTGCCCAATTCAGGATGTTCATGGATATCTCTGCGCCAGGCAATTACTTTCTTTTCAATTTCTGTTGCTTTTGCTTTGATAGCCTGACGGGCTTTGTCAGATTGTGCATACGTGGAAATGGAACACAAGAAGAGAAGTAACAGTAACGTGTTTTTCATTTTTGAATAGCTGTTAGGTGAGTTGAATGGTTGATTGCCAATATAGAAGATTTTGATTCGCAGTTATCAAAGAAAAGGAGGAGTGGTTTAATAACCGGATATAGTATGATTTTAGATTATCCAATTTTATCGATTAGCCATCCGGTCAAACTCAATCGCTCTCTGGTAGCCGGCAAGACTTCATGCTCCAAGAGATCACTCCGAAAACATACTAATCTTCCTGCTACGGGAAGAATATCTTTGGATTCATGGCCGATGAACATTCGCAATTGACCACCATCGGCCTCTTTCCAATCTTTATTTAAGTAACAGATGACAGATAGCTTTCGGTGATCATCTTTTTTGAACTGGTCGAGGTGACGTTTATAAAAACTGCCAATGGGATAGATCGTTTGATGCACTTCGCAGTCTTTTAAACTTAGAAAGAGACTTTGGTTAACAAAAGCAATCACCTGCTTAAGTCTACCAAGGTAAGTTAGTAATGGAGGCTCGGCATTGTTCGGATCGATCCACTGAATATAATCACCCCGAATTGCTTCGTTGATTTGTTTATCCTGATTTTTGCCAATACCGGCCTTTTTAAATTGCAACAACCCGTTCTTGAAACCCTGCAGCGCAAGAACCGAGTCAATTTCTTCGTTTGACAGAAAATCATCAATCACGGCAAAGCCATTTTCAGCAATTTGGTCAGCGAGTTTGTTTAATTGGGAAGTTAGTTCATTATTCACCATGTAAATTTAACAGCATGCTTTAACTTTGGGCGATATGCGAATAAACAATAGTACATTTTTTGGATGTTTTTTCTTGGCTTTTTTGGTTTGGTCCTGTATGCCGAAAGAGCAAGTAGTCTTTAGGTCAGTTAATAACCTAACACTCGATGTCGGCCTTGGCGGAAATCCGGTATTAAAAGGGGATGCAATTTTTTTCAACCCCAATAAACTAAAGGCTACATTAAAAGAAATTAAAGTCGAGGTGTTGGTTGACGGGAAAAAGGCAGCTTTGGTAGATCAGCAAATGGAATTGCTCGTTCGGGGAAATTCCGATTTTACTGTGCCGCTTGAAGCAAAACTTGACGTCAAAGAATTTGGATTAATCGATGCCGTGATCGGTTTTTTTGGCGGCAAATCTTATCAAATTGAGATGACCGGGTATTTACGCGTTAAGGCTCGTGGGGTTATGATAAAAGTCCCCGTCAAATACAGCCAAGAAGTGAAATTGAACAGATAGATGCCTTAGCCACGAAAAATGATAAACTCCGGCCTAGTTGTAATCATTGGCTTTTTGGCGGTGGCTATTTGCTGGCTTCTTTTTGCTGCATTTAAGCTAAGGCAAAAAAACGAAATTATTTTAAGGCAAAGCAACGAGATCGAAGCCCAATTCGGTCTTTTAGAGCAGCGGAAAAATGAGTTGGACGAACTCTTTCACCAAAACAAACAAATCATTAGCGTTGTTTCGCACGACCTGAAAGGTCCATTCAATCGAATATTCGCGTTAGTCCATCTGATGAATCTTTCGGCAGAGAATTTTACACCTGAGCAAAAGGAATATCTCAACAAAATCCATCAGGTGGTTTCAGATGGCTTAGGAATGATTAGAAACCTTCTTGATAATAGGCGGCTGGAGGATAAAGGGATAGAGTTTTTCAACGAGAAACTAAATTTGGTTACGTTACTTGGTGGTCTTGTCAAAAACTATCAGATACTGGCGGAAAAAAAAGGAATCAAATTTCATTATAATGCTCCAGCTCAAGCTATTCTTATTGCTGACAAATTATATCTCACACGGGTGTTTGAGAATCTACTATCCAACGCGATTAAGTTTACCGAACCCGGACGACAGGTTTTCGTAGATATAACAGACCAAAGTGATGGCATACGTGTGGCCATTCGCGATGAAGGACCTGGAATCAGTGCAGAGGATCAATCGAAATTATACCATAAGCTCCAGCGGCTGACCGCACGGCCAACTGGCGGAGAAAGTTCAACCGGACTTGGATTATGGATCGTGAAAACGATTCTAGATAAGATGGATGGATCCATCGAATGTGACAGTAGCCACGAGGGAACCACTTTTATTGTAGTGCTAAAAAAGAAACTAGCTAGTTAAAAAGGTAATCGTCATCCTTTCCTTCAAGAACAGCAACTAATGATTCAATTACATTTTCATCTTTGATCACGTAATCCCGAACTCCTTTTTGAATAAAGCTGAGAACCATATTGCCGTCATCTATAGCGCTTAGCATGATCACTTTGTGGGCATCATTAATCTTATCTTTTATGCTTTCGTAGAGTTCAATCCCACTCATGCCTGGAAGCTTGTAGTCAATCACAATGGCATCGGGAAAGCTATTTTTTACCGATTTCAGCGCGTCTTCGGCCGATAAAAAATGGCTGATTTTATAGGCTTGATTTTGGGCAAGCGATTTCTTGATGAATTCAGCGTAAATAGAATCGTCTTCTACTAAATAAATGTTCATACGCGCCTTTTGGATACCGCAATATAGTAAGCTTCTTCTTTTTTTATAAAGGAATTGTCAATCTCGAACCAAAAATAAAAATGAAGCTAGCGTGCCTTGGTTTAAGATATTCTTGGCGAGAAGCCATTTTCGTCAAATGGCGTTCACTTTCCCTTTGTTACAGGCCAATTGTTGCTGGCTTTCTCAATGTACTCGCACTGCTTCTTGTTCCATTCGGTACGCACGGACAGGTTGTAGTTCACGTAAAGCTTGCCATCAACAACGGTCCAAGCACCAGGCTCAGTATCGGCTTTATAGCATCTGCTCATGCCAAAAGCGCAGTTACCTCCAAATTGAGGGGCAAACTTCTCAGGATCGGCCTCGAACATCTAGAGGTTTTTGGACGTAGCAAAATGCCAAATAGCGCCTTGATAACTAAACGTAAGTTCATCCTTCCCTTTGGTTGGCTTCGAGCCAGTAAAATAAGCAACCGGATCGTATACTCGAAGACAGCCCTCGGCTGTTGAAAAAACAACGGGCTTTTGAGCAAACAAAAAAGCCCAGTTGAACAGAAGGAGCGTTAGTGCGGAGACCTTTTTCATAATCTTTTGACAAAGATATTGTAGGGACATAATCAAAAAAGGTAGTCTTGCAGACAAAGAAAATCAAGGGACGTTTGGAATCAAACCCAGTAGCAGATAATAAAATAGGGGAATCCAACTTGTTGCCCTATTTTGGCGTTTTAAACTACAGGGATTGGCGATTGTCAAACCCAAAACAGATTCATGAAGCATTTTTGTCTTTCGCTATTGCTTGGCTTTTTCTTTCTATTTTCAAAAGCACAAGATTCACTGTTGGCAAAAAAGACAGATGTAGACGCCATTGATGTATTGAGCGGTATTTTAAACACAAAGTGGGCCTCCAAACACGACTCGTTGGACAAGAAATCAGGACGTGTTTACTTTTCAGGGGCACCATCTGTTGGGTACTCACTTACAAGTGGAGCCTCCGCCATCTTTGTTGGTGACTTTGCTTTTTATGCGAGCGAATTAAGAGATCAGAAGATTTCAATTATTTATACAGATGTTCTATACACCCAAAAAGAGCAGTTTGTGTTTCGAGTTCAAAATAACCTTTGGACAAAAAATAACAAATTCAATATAGTATCAGACTGGCGTTATTATTGGTACCCACAAAAGACTTACGGCTTGGGCAGTTCATCTAGCTTGGCCGGCTCTGTGGATCAAACGTATTCCTACATACGCCTTCATCAAACAGTTTTAAAAAGTTTTCGCCCCAACTGGTATGCGGGTGCTGGCATCGCTTGGGATTATCACTATGATATTGTGCAAACAATCGAACCAACAAATGCCAAT
>JAJTGQ010000042.1 GCA_021299455.1 Flammeovirgaceae bacterium
GAGTATTCCCCTTCTTCTTCAAAAAACGCACCACTTGCTCACGTACCGTAGCCTGAGCGGAGGCTGTCCTGTTCCTTCCATCTTTTTTTGCCATGCACAAATATACATAATCCTTACCAATTTATGCTCCTATTAATAATAACATAACCATTAAACGAAATCACCTGAGATATCCTACTTCTCAATTCATGCGTTACGTGCTCTACAATAAAAAAGGAGCTGTAAAAACAGCCCCTTTTTAAAATTCAATAATCTATACTTTAGTAGCCTTCGTTTTGTCTTAACTCCTTATTCGTATCAATTTCAACTTGAGGTATTGGAAAAACAAGTTTTGGACTGTTCCATGGTAGGCCCGACTGGCTTCCTCTCGTGCGTTTAATATCATGAAGACGGCTTCCTTCAAACGCCAACTCCAGATAACGCTCATTCAAAATATCTCCAATCCCATTTAGCGAAGTCAAATTTGCCAGACCGGCTCTATTCCGAATCCTATTCACATCGTTCAATGGCGTATCACCAACAGCAGTACCAAGTCTGAAGTTGGCCTCCGCTCTTGTCAAAAACATCTCTGCAGTTCTGACCAAAGGTACATTGCCAAAACGGTCTAAGTGTTTTCTAGAATAAAAGTTAGACCCAACTTGTTCAAAGTAATTCCGCGTATCACCAACTGCATACTTTGCACGGTGTGCTGCAGTAATTTTGCAATCACCACGGCCGGCCGTACCTGAAATGCTAGAAACCCCTATTCCGAAGTACGTGTTTAACGCGTTAACTCCATCTTGATTGGTCACCTTCATAGAAAAAATATATTCTGCGGGGCTATTCCCACCATTAGTTAAAAAAGTAAACCATAATGAAGCGAAACTAGGAGCCAAGGGGTTTCTGTTTGATGCAATCACCCGGTCTGCTGCATTACGTGCCTCAGCGAGAGCGGCCAACTGCGTAGGAGTACTTCCGGTAACACCCTGTGTCAATTTAACCCGGGCAAGCAAGGCCGCTGCAGAATTCTTATTGGCATAGATGCTGTTGCTCGCGGGCAATAGTAGTTCTGCTCTCGTCAAATCATCAATAACTTGTTGATAGACTTGAGCAACCGTGTTTCTAGGTCTAAAGTCAGCGGAAGAAGAAGTCTTTGTTGGCTGTAGCAAAATAGGAACACCGGCATTGGTGTTGTTGTCACCATCGTCCCATGTTTTTGCATAGAGTCGAACGACTTCAAAATGCATCGCAGCGCGTAAAAACAACGCTTCGCCTTCTACCCGGTCTTTTGCTGATGTGCTAGATGTTATCTTATCTATACCGGAGAGAACATTATTCGCCCTATTAATAACATCATAGGCTCTAGTCCACATATTAGAGGCGTCTCCGTTAGTGGCAGCCATTTCGGCTTTCCATGCGTCACTCAAGCCAGCAAACGTACCGGTAAAAAAAATGTCTTCAGTGTTGCCAGTCAACTCACTTAGTGTGTGCATGTCGCCACCGTAAGCATTTACACTCTGAAGCCCATCATAGGCACCAATTAAAGTCACTAGAACGTCCTTTTCAGTTGATACAGCTTTGGCTTGATCCAATTGCTGAAAGGGCTCTATGTTTAGTTTATCATCACAACTTGTGACTACTGCAAAGAGCAGCAACAATCCGATTAGTTTTTTCATAGTCATTATTTTTATTTTCATCAGAAAATGTCGGTTTAGAATCCAATATTAACACCAAACATGATGGTGCGTGGTTGTGGAGGGGTATAGAAATCATTCGCCTGTGCTACGTTATTGGTTGGGTTCACGTTTCCTGCTAACGGTTGTCCCTGTAAATCAGCATTCACTTCCGGATCCCAGAAAGGATAATTTGTAATAGTCAGCAAATTCAAACCTGAAACATATAGTCGCACTCGCTCCAACTTAACCCTGGTAAGCAGGCTTGTCGGAAGAGAGTAACCCAACGTCACATTTCGCAAACGAATGAAAGAACCGTCCACCACATAGCGGCTGCTCAATTGAGCCCCGTTGTTTTGAAAAAACCGCGCCTGAGGAATATTGGTGATCTGACCTGGGGTTGTCCATGCTGCTAATTGATCAACTGTTTGGTTGTCTTCAAACCTCATGTTTGCTGAACTGAAACGACCCATCCCGTAGGTTGAAATTTGGTTTCCAAAAACCCCGTTAAAGAAAACGGACAAGTCAAACCCTTTGTACGAGAGGTTGTTGGTAAGTCCGGCAATATAATCAGGGTTAGGTTTGCCAACTGCAGTCCGTTGTGCTTGATTGTAACCCAAACGATTCACAGTAGACCGATCTAACGAGCCATCTGGATTTCTGGTATTTTTATAAAACAAAGCATCACCATTAGCAGGGTCAACACCAGCATATTCTACAGTATAGAATACCCCAACCGGCTGTCCTTCCTGAACTCGATTAAAGAATTGTGCATCAATAATTTGCCCTTGAGTATTAATAACCTTATTCTCGTTATAACCAATGTTAAAGCTCGTACTCCATTTTAACTTACCTACCAGGTTTTGGCTGTTTAGCACTAATTCAAAACCTCTGTTTTGGAGACTACCCACATTTCTGTTCTGTGATCTAAATCCAGTCGTACGTGGAATATTCACATTCAGCAACAAACCGGTTGTATTCTTCTCATAGTAGTCAATCTCACCGGTCAATCGGTTATTGAAGAAACCGAAATCCAAACCAATATCAACTTGATCGGTTGTCTCCCAACGTAAGTCTGGATTTCCCAATTGCGAAGGCCTTTGCCCTGCAGCACCTGCATAACCCGCATCTCCCGAAAACAAAGTCCGTTGAGGAAAATCTCCGATTTCGGCATTTCCGACTTGCCCATAGCTTGCTCTCAACTTTAAGAAACTGATTGGACTAACGCTCTTTAAAAAGTTCTCTTCTGAAATTACCCAACCTACTGAACCAGCGGGGAAAACTCCATATCTGGCGTTGGATCCAAATCTGGATGATCCATCTCTACGAACACTAAAGGTTGCCAGATACTTATTGTTGAACTTATAATTAGCCCTCAAAAACAGCGAATTGAAGCTAAAAGCAGTCTCTTCCGAACTTCCGTCAGATTTGGTGGCCGCGCTGTTGATCTTCTTATATGAGTCTGAAGGAAAATCTAAGCCTTCTACATCCGAATACCTAGCCGAGGATTGCTGATACTGCATGCCCCCTACCACATTGAGAGAACTCTTCCCAATATCTTTTGTGTACGTCAAGTAGTTTTGAGCATTAAGGTTCACAACAAAAGCTGACGCGTTTGATCCCACGCCATTGGTTGCACGTGTTTGATTCCTAATTGTTTGTGTTTGGAAATATCCTTCCTCATTTTGCGCCAAAATGTCCACACCGAATTCAGTCTGGAAAGTGAGGCCAGACAATAGCTTGGCAGTACCATAGATATTGCTCAGGTTTCTAAAACTCTCTTGCTCATAACGACCATAATCCAGACTTATTCTTGGGTTGTAATAAAGGCCGACATTAATATCTCCGGGGGGTGTTCCGGTAGGTAGTTTTGTTGTTGGATCATTGAAGGGTGTCATTGGCAACAACGCAACTGATTGGAGTGGATTCGAGAATGCTCCATCATTAGGAAGGCGAACATTGAGCGTACGTGCCATACTCATCGTCACTCCAAAATTAAACCAATCATTTGCCTTTTGGTCTAGGTTTACCCGCCCGGTAGTCCGTGTTAACTTAGTACCATACATTATACCTTCTTGTTCCAAATGTTGCATAGAGGCGAAAAACTTGGTCTTCTCGTTTCCTCCGCTCAATTGGAGGTCTAGTTGATTAACCTTCCCTTCCTGGAAAGCTTGATCCTGCCAATTGTACGTTTTCTTAGGGTCAGTGTCCCATTGCCCAAAACTGTGATAGGACATTAGGTCTCTGGCATATTGGGAGTCGCTACTAGGATCATTCGTTGGAAGGCCATTTAGATCATCATTGTATTTCGCAGCTCGAAAAATAAGTTCCGCATACTGTTCAGAGTTCAAGAAATCAACCCTTCTTGTTTCCTTAGACGTACCTGTTGAATAGTTAATACTCACACTTGTTTTCCCTGATTTTCCTCTTTTGGTTGTGATTAGTATAACCCCGTTGGCAGCGCGCGACCCGTAGATAGCCGCGGCCGAGGCATCCTTTAACACTTCCATTGATTCAATATCACTTGGATTTATATCCACGAGTGGATTGGTGGCGCCCCCGTACGCGTTATTTACTGAAGTTGTAATGGGTACCCCATCCACAACATATAGGGGTTCGCTACCCGCGCTTATCGAACCGGTACCGCGCACGCGCACTGTAACTGCTTGACCCAGCTTACCGGATGAGTTCGTGACAAATACCCCAGCTGCTCTTCCTTGCAAAGCAGCATCTAATGTAGGCATTTGAATGCTGGCAATATCAGAACCCTTCACAGATGCAACATTTCCGGTAAGATCTTGCTTGATCTGGCTACCAAAACCTGTTACAACGATTTCAGCTAGCTGAGTGACATCTAACCCTAGCTGGATATCAATAATTGTCCGGTCTCCAATTTCAATCTCGGTGGTCTTCAATCCAATAAATGAAAACACCAAGCTTCCCCCTGAGGAGGGCACAGAAAGGGAGTATTTTCCATCAGCATCTGTGACAGATCCGGTGGTGGTTCCTTTCACTACAACATTCACACCAGGTAAGGCCGATCCGTCTTCTGAGGACGAAACCCTACCTGTAATCACTCGCTCTTGAGCCCAGGCACTGAGCACAAAAACAAATGAGAAGCACAACAGTAAAAACTTCTTCATAGGTTTTGGTTTAGGTTAAACATTTAAGTCCCCCAAATTAAGGCATTATTAACATATGTTAAATACCGGAAGCTGACTTTTTTCCAAAATTTAATATTGCTGATGGAAAAAATTCGGAATAAAAGTATTACTTTCAAAAAATAAAGATCATTGCTATCGTTTGTCTGCCTCAGACATGTGATTCTTGGGCACAAAAAAAGGTCAACCAAACGGATGACCTTTTTCTATTTGTATTTATAAAATCTTCTAGGCTTCGGCTATAACCGACACAAAAGACTTATTTTCCTTTCCTTTTTTAAAAACCACAATACCAGGAATCAACGCGAAAAGCGTATGATCTTTTCCCATGCCCACGTTTCTGCCGGGGTGGTGCTTCGTCCCACGTTGGCGAACGATAATGTTGCCACTAACTACTTTCTGGCCACCAAATGCTTTTATCCCTAAGCGTTTGCTTTCCGACTCGCGACCGTTTTTTACTTTACCTTCCCCTTTTTTATGTGCCATAATTTAATTCGTTGATTTGCTGATTTGTTGATTTGCTTATTTGAAAAACTATGATTCATCGAATTACCGAATCATCGAATCAATTTCATTATCCAATGCTTTCAATTTGAACCTTAGTGAACTGTTCACGATGGCCGTTTCTTTTAGCGTATCCTTTTCTACGCTTCTTTTTGAATACGATCACCTTATCACCTTTTACATGCTCCAGTATCTTACCAGATACCTTCACTCCTTTTACAGTAGGGGCGCCAACTTCTATTGAACCACCATTATCAGTTAGAAGGACTTTATCGAATGACACGGTTGCGCCAGCTTCGCCTTCCATCTTTGGTGCATAGATATATTGATCTTTAGCCACTTTGAACTGCTTTCCTGCGATGTCTACAATTGCGTACATGCTTGTTATTTTTAAAAATGGATCGCAAAGATAACGCTAGTTGCTCGAAAAACAAACGATTCTGATAAAATACCCAAATCCCGCTCAAAAATGGGCTTTTAGCCAAAATAAATCTCTCACTTAATACCTAATTTCACTCGATTGTACAACAATTTCCACACTATTAAACTTTTAACTTTTTTTATTTAAGACTTCACTTTGGGCGCGTGTGTTAAGTGAGTGATAATGAATTCTTTTATAAAAGTGTTGCTTTTGTTTTTCAAAGAAACACACTCTTTCTGTGCTTCTCGCTCTTTTGAATTCTCTTATGCATTTTGGTTATTTGTCGACAAGGATAATGAAAGAAGGGGGGTAAAATTGGTCAAAAAAAAAGAGGCTCCGAAGCCTCATTCTTTTTGGTTGTTGAAGAGTCCTAAGGAACCGCGTCAATTTATGCGCAGATTATTTGAACAGATCCCATCAGTCTGTTCTTCAAATATTCTTACTTAGGATAGATAAAGATTGGTTCATTAACCAATTTAATTCTGGAGGGGGTGTCGCAAGCACCTCCTTTTCTTTTTCCAGAGTTCAAGTTTATAACAATATCTGATCAAACCCAATAGAATTTTTATACAAACGA
This sequence comes from Flammeovirgaceae bacterium, assembly GCA_021299455.1. Taxonomy (GTDB): domain Bacteria; phylum Bacteroidota; class Bacteroidia; order Cytophagales; family Cyclobacteriaceae; genus ELB16-189. The sequence continues at coordinate 6,316 of JAJTGQ010000042.1, forward strand.
AACTTTAACAAAAGCTAATTAATAATTTTATTTATTTGATCTAATCTAATAATTGACACCAGAAATTTGAAAGGGCTAGATACCAAATACTTATAAAAACCTGGCCGATCATATGTGTCTTTTTAGTCAATTTTGACTCTTTGATTTCTCTTGTGCATTTTAGTTATTTGTCGATGCGGCTCTGAAAAGTTCTGTAATGGAATTAATTGCAGGCCGCTGACAAAAAATAAACTTGAAAAACGAGAAGGCATTGAAAACTTTTTATGTTTAACAATGTCTTTTTAAATTATACTCTAACCACCTTATCTAAATGACCCAACCTTTACGCGAAGAACCCATCTTAAAGGAGAACAAAGATCGATTCGTTCTCTTCCCCATCCGCCAACACGACATCTGGAAGTACTATAAACAGGCCGAAGCCAGTTTTTGGACTGCCGAAGAGATTGATCTAGGGCAGGATATGAAAGATTGGCTCAACCTAAATGATGGAGAGCGCCATTTCATTACACATGTTCTTGCTTTTTTTGCCGCCAGTGATGGTATTGTCAACGAAAACTTGGCGGAACACTTTGTGGGTGAAGTACAATATACAGAAGCCAAGTTTTTTTATGGCTTTCAAATTGCGATTGAGAATATTCACTCGGAAACATATTCATTATTAATAGACACCTACGTCAAAGACCCAAAAGAAAAAGACAAACTTTTTCACGCGATCGAAACGATGGACTGCGTAAAGAAAAAGGCAGATTGGGCTTTGCGTTGGATAGATAAGGGAAGCTTTCAAGAAAGGCTGGTCGCTTTTGCTGCGGTAGAGGGGATTTTCTTTTCCGGATCGTTCTGTTCGATTTTCTGGCTGAAGAAACGTGGCTTGATGCCGGGTTTAACATTCTCGAACGAATTGATATCCCGCGATGAAGGCTTGCATTGTGATTTTGCCTGCCATTTGTACACCAAGCATGTGGTAAACAAGTTGCCTGAAGAGAGTGTGATTGCAATTATCAAAGATGCTGTGGAAATCGAGAAAGAATTTGTTACTGATGCATTGCCAGTAAATTTAATTGGCATGAACGCAGCCCAGATGCGCCAGTACATTGAATTTGTTGCGGATCGTTTGCTGGACGAGTTGGTGGGCAAGAAAATTTACGGTGCCACTAATCCATTTGACTTTATGGACATGATCTCTTTGCGAGGAAAAACAAATTTCTTTGAAAAGAGAGTAGCCGAATACCAGAAAGCTGGCGTGATGAACAGTATGGAAAAAGAAACATCGCCAAAGTTTTCACTGAACGAAGATTTTTGATATATTCGTTTCACCATTTTTTAAACTAGTTTTTTTACAACCTTACACCCTTTATTAACATGCTCGTATTAAAACGTGACGGACACCGGGAGTCCGTGAAGTTTGATAAAATCACTGCCCGCATTGAAAAACTCTGCTACGGTTTAGATCCCAAATTTGTCAACCCGGTAGAGGTGGCGATGAAAGTTATCAATGGCTTGTATGACGGTGTCTCCACCGTAGAACTGGACAACCTCGCTGCGGAAATTGCCGCTTCGATGACGACCAGGCATCCTGATTTTGCCAAGTTGGCTGCCCGTATTGCGGTTTCTAACTTGCACAAAGTGACTAGTAAGTCCTTCTCGAACACCATGAAGCGACTGTACACCTATGTGGATCCTAAAACAGGCGAAAACGCTCCGCTCATTTCCAAAGAAACCTGGAAAGTAATTCATGAAAATGCGGCTGAGCTAGACGAAGCCGTATTGTATGACCGCGACTTTAGCTACGACTTCTTTGGATTTAAAACCTTAGAACGTTCGTACTTGATGAAGGTGGATGGCAAAGTAGTTGAACGCCCTCAGCATTTATTAATGCGTGTAGCGATCGGTATCCATGGAGAAGATATCCCTGCAGCCATTGAAACCTACAATTTATTATCTGAGAAGTGGTTCACTCACGCCACTCCTACACTCTTCAATGCCGGTACACCAAAGCCTCAGCTTTCGTCCTGCTTCTTGCTAACCATGAAGGACGATAGCATTGATGGTATCTATGACACGTTAAAACAAACTGCCAAGATTTCACAATCAGCTGGCGGTATTGGTCTTAGCATTCACAATGTGCGTGCAAAAGGCTCTTATATTAAAGGAACCGGTGGAACATCCAACGGCATAGTGCCCATGTTGAGAAACTTCGACATGACTGCGCGTTATGTTGATCAAGGCGGTGGCAAGCGCAAAGGCAGTTTTGCTATTTATTTAGAGCCTTGGCATGCCGATATTTTTGATTTCCTCGAATTGAAGAAAAACCACGGCAAAGAAGAAATGCGTGCGCGTGATCTTTTCTATGCCATGTGGATTCCTGATTTGTTCATGAAGCGCATCGAAGACAACGAAATGTGGTCTTTGTTCTGCCCCAATGAGGCACCGGGATTAGCCGATTGTTGGGGCGAAGATTTTGAGCGCTTGTACGAGAAATACGAGAAAGAAGGCAAGTACCGCAAACAAGTAAAGGCACAGGATATTTGGTTTGAGATCTTAGAAGCTCAGATCGAAACCGGAACACCTTATATGCTTTATAAAGATGCGGCTAACCGCAAATCGAACCAAAAGCATTTGGGCACCATCAAGTCAAGTAATTTGTGTACGGAGATTATCGAATACACATCACCTGATGAAGTAGCGGTTTGTAATCTGGCCTCTATTGCATTACCTAAATTTGTAACGGAAGACGGCAAATTCGATCATCAAAAGTTGTATGACATCACAAAAGTGATTACACGCAACTTGAATAAAGTAATTGATGTCAATTACTATCCCGTGATTGAAGCCAAGAACTCAAACATGCGCCATCGCCCGATCGGTATTGGTGTACAAGGCTTGGCGGATGCGTTCATTTTATTACGCATGCCGTTCGATTCTCCGGAAGCTCGTGGTTTGAATAAAGACATCCACGAAACCATCTACTTCGCTGCCATGGAAGCTTCTATGGAATTAGCTAAGAAAGATGGTGCGTACGAAACTTTCAAAGGTTCGCCCATCTCAAAAGGAATTTTCCAATTTGATATGTGGGGTGTAACACCTGATAGCGGACGTTGGGATTGGGAAAACTTGAAACGCGAAGTGAAACAGCATGGCGCCCGCAACTCGCTGTTGCTCGCCCCTATGCCAACTGCTTCTACTTCCCAAATTTTAGGAAACAATGAGTGCTTTGAACCTTATACCTCAAACATTTATACACGCAGAACTTTATCAGGAGAGTTCATTATTGCGAATAAGCATTTGATGAAGGACTTGATCAGTGCGGGTTTGTGGAGTGAGACCATGCGCCAAAAGTTGATTTCAACGAATGGCTCTGTACAGTCCATTCCTGAGATACCACAAAATATTAAGGACATCTATAAAACAGTTTGGGAGATTTCGCAGAAGGCTATCATTGACATGAGTGCAGATCGCGGTGCTTACATCTGCCAAAGTCAAAGTTTGAACATCCACTTAACAGATCCCAACTTCGGTAAGTTGACTTCTATGCATTTCTATGCCTGGAAGAAAGGGTTGAAGACAGGTATGTACTACTTACGGTCTACGGCTGCTGCGGATGCAATCAAGTTCACGTTGGATAAATCTGCGTTGGAACCAACCGTTGCTGCGGTAACTGCTGCTGTCGCTGAACCGGTTATGGCCGTGCAATCTGTGGCTGTTGCTGAAAACCAGCAGGCTATCCAATACGAACAATTGCCACTAGCGGATTACGACCAGAAACGTGCGGACATGGCCTGTTCTTTGGATAACCCGGATGCTTGTGAGGCGTGTGGGAGTTAACCAAAAGAATACAGAAATTAGAATATAGAATTCAGAAGAAAACCCGGTGATGAGCCGGGTTTCTTATTAAAGCATGTTTGTTAAAATGGCAGATCGTCTGTGGCACTAGCATCCGGGGTAAATGGCTCTTCGCCTACTGGTGGACCGTCCGAGCGGCCATTACTTGCCCCTGAGCCTTTTGCCACTTTCCAGGCACGCACATCGGTATACCAGCGGCCATTGTATTCGCGGCTTTCAACATTGACCGAAGCTGTGATGGTTTCACCGGGAGTCAATTTAATTTCGTCTACTTTTTCGCCCCACAATGAAAGGCATACTTTCTTAGGATATTGACCCGGAGTTTCTAAAATAAACTCTTGCTTTTTCCAAACGCCATTTTTTCCCTGACCTGTTTGCAGCGGGAGAAGGTTGAGAACCTTGCCTGTGATGTCCATTGCCATATGTACTTATAATTTATCGTTCAAATATAAAGTTTCTTAAGATCCATTTGCAAATCTGGCATTACATCAAATCCCTCAAGCTTCCCCTCAAAAGTAGCCACGGTTTTTATTAGTCCGTCTTTCGTATAGACGTAAGCATTTTTTTTAATTGGATCTATTAACCAAGCCAATCGGCAACCATTGCTAACCCAGTCATCCATTTTTAATTTTAACTGGGGAAGTGAATCAGACGGAGATCGTACTTCGATGATAAAGTCAGGGCATAGAGGGGGGAATTTTTCTTGTTGCTCAGGAGTGAGCGATTCCCATTTTTCCTTTGTAACAAATGCCGCATCAGGCGCAAGGACGGATTTATCTGGCAGTCTAAAGCCAACAGAGGAATCAACGATGTATCCCAACTCTTCATGTGATTCTAACCAATCGCTTAGTATCCGATAAATTTTGAAATGGATAGCTCCAGTAGTTCCGCCTGATGGTGACATAATTATCAATTGACCTGATTTATTCCTTTCAATTCGAAACCAGTCATTGGTAGCACAGAAATCAAACAATTCGTCATCTGTGAATTGCGTGTGCTTGGGGAACTTCAATATGATCTGATCCATGATGCGTAAAGATACTAAAATTCGCTTTTTCGGAGAACCAACGTTGCCAAGAAACGGTACCTAGAAATACCAACCTGTCAATTATCCAACACAGTAAATTCTACCCGTCTGTTTTGTGCTTTGCCGTCTTTGGTCTTATTGGACGCCACAGGTTTGGCTGCCCCATAGCCTTTTGCAACTACGCGATCTTTCGCAACACCTTTCTTGATCACATAGTCTGTCACAGCCTTCGCACGATTAAATGAGAGCTTTTGATTAGTCGTTGCATTACCTACATTATCAGTGTGTCCGGCTATCTCTATTTTTAACTCAGGGCTGGCGTTCAAAAAATCAGAAACACGGTCAAGTTCGGGAAATGACTCCTTTTTCAAAATGGATTTGGCCGGATCGAAAAAAATATTGTTCAAGCGGATGGACTGCCCCACTTCGATAGGAACGATCACCAAGTCTTTAAAAATCTTTACATCCGTCTTCTCGGTACCCGTGGTTACTACCTCATACATCGGATAGTAATTGGGTGCTGCTGCGTTGATCGTATAAGACGAGGCGAGTGGTAGTTTCAATTCGTAATCTCCAGTAGCCGTATCAATCTTAGCCCAAACAGTAGACATTCCTTCGACATTTATTCTGGCAGTAGAAAGGTTCGCCAGCGGCTTATTGGTCTTCTTGTCCAGAATCTTTCCAGTCACTATGGCCATCTTCAGTTCAGATAAAAATAAATCTTGGGTTATCTCCTGGTATTCTTCTACTTTGCTGAGGTCTAACTTTTGCACAATCGATTCATGCTTGCTCGCCTCCGCGCGCATTTGATAAACCAAGCCGTGATTCAATCGAACCTCATAAGTAGAGCTGGTCAAATTTAATTTTATTGAATCGGCCGGAATTGAATTGATCTTTACAATTGGTTTAAAAAAAGGAGAAATGAGAAGGTTTGTTCCTTGAATCATCAATTTTCCCTTCACCAAAACATACGGAAGAGGTGTGGCTTGTAAGTTTACTGTTGACCGGGTGAATTCTTTTATAGTAGATACATTTAATGAACTGTTTGTAGAAACAAAATTGGCAACAAGTGGAGATAGCGAATAGGTTTTACCCAATGGGAGCTTCAGCGTATAGGTAGCCGACTCTTTATTTATCTTTAAAGAGTCGGCTGGTTTGCCATCTACTAAAATAGTGAAGCTTCTTCCTTGCAATGGAAGTTTCGTTTTTGCATTGAGAATGGTACCCGAAACGATCACAAACGGATTTTCCTCGAACAACTTTATTCGATAAATATCAGCTTTGCCCATTGAATTGTTTGTGGACGAGAAGTAGGCCCAACTTCCTTTTGTATTGGTCTTGAGGTAAGAATCCCAACCTGAACTGTTAATTGTATCGCTAAGCTTGCGAGGTTCAGACCACTCATTCCAATCGGAGCCGTTTCGGGTTGCTTTATAGATATCGAATTGATCTTTCACCAATCTATCGCTGGCGAAAAAAATACTCTTACCATCTGCTGATAGAAAAGGGGTTTCTTCGTTTGCTTTGGTGTTTAAGGCGTTGATCTTCTTAGGCCTTCTCCATCCTCCGTTTGCTTTCTTTTCAGAAACGTATAGGTCATTTCTTTCTCCATTGAATCGTTTAGAGAAGCTAAGCACAATGGTGTTACCATCGGTGGACATATATCCACTGCTTCTCATTCCTCTGTTCATTTTTGAAAGTCCTTTTACATACAACGTCTCTGGTGTCGTCCAGCCATCAAGATCTCTAAAAGACAACGAAAGTCCGCGTTCCTTCCAAATGTTTCCCTTTTTGTTGTAAACGCCATTGAGTAAAATAAACTTTCTATCGGCTGCCACTGACATCACCGCGTTGTATCTGCCAATATTTAAATTTGGAATGCGCACGGCATTCGACCACGTGCTGTCGGTAATTTTCGTGCTGTACCAAACATCTTCACTATCGCGTGAGCCAAAGGTATTCTCTGGATGGTTGACCCGAACAAAAAAGAGGGTTTTCCCGTCAGTCGAAACGACCGGATTAATTTCATCATAGTCGGAGTTGATTGCTTTACCCAAATTCTTTGGCAAGAATGAAGATTGTGCGTGCCCAGCTTCAACAAAAAGCAAGAATACTAAGACAGCAATCGAAACCCAAAGCGTCAACGGAGGTCGCCCGCATTGCCAAGAAAAACGTTTTACATCCATCGAGCGCGTCATTTTGATTTTTTTGTTTTAGAGTGGGGGTGCTTTTCTTGCGCCTTCTCTCTGCCAAAAATAAAATTGATACCTGTGCGGAAATTAAAATACTGCGTGCTATTGAGAAAAGAATTATAGCTTCCATTTGACAAATAAGAAAACGGTGCACTTAGAATATTATCGCCCACAAAATAAACTTGAATAGGCGCAAAGTTAAAAGAGAGTCCGGCACCGAGATTGTTAAACGAGCTATTGGTAATGGTATACGTCAGTGATGCCCCCACCCTTCTTCCAAATTCTCTATTTAGTGATGCCGTGAAGCCCGTCATAAACCTTCCCCGGAAGTTTTCAGCTGATAACAACGCGCCCACCGTCAGATTCTTTCTTAACTCATACACACCCGTTGCATAAATTTTCGTGGGCATTGCGGTGTAGTACGATCCAATTCTTCCTTCAATAAACTTAAATCTAACCGCCAGAGAATCTGAAAGCGAGCTTGTGTAATCACCATTTCCATCCAAGAGTTTGTTCGCATCAATGCCTGCAAAAGTATAAGTAGCTTTCGCTGGATCCAATTTGTATCCGTACAAATCATTTTCCCAATTGATGCCGCCTATATCAATCAAGCTAATGCCGACAGTGAGTCGATCCATCATCCGATAAGTGGCGCCCAGATCAAACGCAAAGCCATTGTTATTTGTAAAGTCTCTCCAATTTTCTACGGCATCATATCCATTTTGATCTAAATTGTGTATTCCGGATGTTTTGATGTCTGCATCGCCTTTGGCTGTGATTGCATAAGTATCTGACAAAGATAGATTGAACAAGGCTTTTTGCGTGGATGCACTCATGGCACCTTTTAACAATTTTACCTTGACTCCGACTGTCAACTTTCTATTAACGGTATAGGCTGCGCCTAATCCCATTTCAGCATAGCTCAACGCCTCTGCCTCTGGCGAAAGTGCCGCGCTTTGGTTCACATAGGCATCGGTGCCGTTGGCAAAAACACCTACCATCTCTTTTGGAAGCATGACACGCGTATAGGCTTTGGCTGTCACATTGAATGTGAGGTATAAGCGCGCATCGACTTTCATACTCACACGAAGCAAATCTGCTTGAACATTATTGTTGATGTAATTCTTGTCCTTCATTTTAGCATATAGCTTACTCATGTCGGCAGTGAGTACGTTATTCTGCTTTGAAATAAAATCATTGTAGTTAAATCCATTATTGGAATATTGATAAAATACAGATGAACCGGGCAAGCCAAAAGAGAACTTGTATTCAGGTTTGAACGCGGGATTGTAATAAGTTACTTGTGGAAGGCCTTTCATGAAGGGCATCGTACCTTCTACTTGTGCCCATAGGAAGTTTGCAAAAAACAGGAACGAAAAAAATAACGCTGGCTTCGTTTTAAAACAAACTCTCATAGGTCTACTGCCAGTTTTAGTTTTGCCTTCAAGCCAAAAATCACATTCATCTTGTAACTGGATTTAAATTTTACATCAATTTGATTTCCAGCTCCGTCTTTGGCTGTGTTCATACGCGCCCTAACGATTATCTTTTTTGCGTCAAAGAGCTTGTCCAATTTTTCTTTTGGAATGGACGCCTCTGTTTCGGTTACCCCCGCATTTATCAATTCCCCCTGTGCGTTGACTGTGCTGGCTTTAACAATAGCTGTTTGCGCGTTGGTAAACAACGAGTCGGTGATGATGGAGTTCGCATTTGCAATATACAATTGTATAAAGGCATCAAGTGGAAGCTGATTACTTATTTTGGATCGAATGGCACCGCTCTCCACATCAGTGTCTTTTGCTTTAGATAGATCAATATCAAAAGTATCAGCCAATACAATCCCTGTAGCTTTTCCATACAAAGGAATTTCCGCTTTGAATGTTACCCGAATTTTACTTGTATCCGCGCAGAAATTCGCTCCACTGGTTAATCCTTCGTTGATGCGTGCGCCCAACTGGTAAAAGAATTGATTAGGAGCAAAATTGATCAGTTGATTGGTATTCGTTACGCTAACGTCCGTATTGGCAGACTGTCCTAAGGTGGCTGGGGAATTTACAGATAGCGGACTCGCTGGGTTTATCTGTACGGGTAGTTTAGAGCCATTGCTTTTCCTAGCCTCTAAAGAACCAAAAGTAACTTTTGTTGGAATGCCATAGTCGTTGGATACGCTCAAAGAAATCTTTGGCTGCGCGAATGAAACATTGGCCGTGTTCAATGACGTGCCAAAGGCATCTACGTCAATGGATTCGGGGGGAATATTCAGGGCAGATCGATCGCCAAAAAATCCTTTGATGTACTGAAAATCGATACTGTTAAAATCAATTCTTACAGAAGCAGTGGTAGGATTGGTAATGGTTACCGATGATGGATGTGGTTTTTCAAAAATGGCAACTTCCATCGGAAAAGTATTATCCGTAAGCACCGCCACATAGTCCGTCAAAGAAAACGTAGCTGTTGTAGAATTGAGGGTAATTCTCCTTTGAAAAGGCACACCGTTTAATTGAAAATTGGGCAATCGCAGTTGAATCTCAAACACACCTGATGCGGGATTGGTTGGAGCAAAAGTTACTGTTACCCTTAGGGTCGTATTCTTCAACTTTATTTCACTTAGCCTTTCAGGACTAAAGGAGAAGCTTTCAGTTGTATTTAAACTTGCATATTGAATCTCGGAAGCTCTTGCAGGTAGCGTTCCCGGTGGAACGGGTACTATCTTTGTAAAACTCCGGCTGGGAAAAATAATCAAATCGCGGATGCTTTGTGTTTTAAGTGTCTGTTGATAAAACAGATAAATTAATCCGTCATTGTAGACTTTTATTTGAGTTTGATCGACATCTGAAAGAAAATCATTGGTGACCAAGTCACCCGAGGCAATTGGAAGAGCCAACGTGGGATTGCCGATGACCTTCTTCAGCTTATAGTCATCTGTGTTGAATGCATCTTTGCATGACCAAACAAGCCCCGCTGTCAACGCCAAAAAATAGACCACACTCCACCTTTTCATAAGCCTTTGCCATTAAGTTAGAAATATAAAGATTTAATTCGAGCTTGCTTTAATCGGTTGATACGGCAAAAGGTGACAACTTTAAGAAATCGCCCCCTTTTTAATCTCTTCGACAATTGCTGGGTCTAGTAAAGTAGTCGTATCGCCCAGATTAGATGTCTCTCCCTCAGCTACTTTACGTAAAATCCTGCGCATGATTTTCCCGCTGCGCGTTTTAGGCAGACCACTCACAAATTGAATTTTATCGGGTTTGGCAATGGGGCCAATAATTTTTGAAACCACATCTTTGATTTCGTTGCGCAAATGAATAGGTTCATGCACCGGATCGTACGTAACTACAAATGCGTAAACACCTTGACCTTTAATGTCATGCGGAAAGCCAACTACTGCCGATTCGCAAACAGCCGAATGTTCATCAATAGCGCTTTCGATTTCAGCTGTACCCATGTTGTGACCCGATACAATAATAATGTCGTCCACCCTTCCGGTGATTCGGTAGTAGCCATCTTCATCGCGTTTGCATCCGTCACCCGTAAAATATTTTCCGGGGAAGGTTGAGAAATAAGTGTCTTTAAACCGCTGATGATCTCCATAAATGGTGCGTGCCATCGATGGCCAGGGAAATTTGATGGTCAATCGTCCTTCTACATTGTTCCCTTCTATTTCATTTCCAGCTTCATCCATGATGGCGGGCTGCACACCCGGCAATGGTAGTGTTGCAAACGCAGGTTTCGTTTTGGTAATGCCCGCCAAGGGTGAAATCATAATGCCGCCCGTTTCCGTTTGCCACCACGTGTCAACAATGGGGCAGTTGCCTTTGCCGATGTTTTTGTCATACCAATGCCAGGCTTCTTCGTTGATGGGTTCGCCTACGCTGCCTAACACTTGCAGCGATGACAAATCATATTTCTCCACAAATGACAGAGGTGCTTTTTCTAACGACCGGATAGCAGTAGGTGCGGTGTAAAAAATATTGACTTTGTGTTTTTCAATGACATGCCAAAACCGTCCCATATCAGGCCAGCTTGGTACTCCTTCGAACATCAAGGTGGTGGCACCAGCTGAAAGAGGACCATAGATTATATATGAGTGACCGGTGATCCAGCCCACATCGGCCGTGCACCAAAACGTTTGACCTTCTTTGTATTGAAATACATTTTTGAACGTGTAATTTGTGTACACGGCATAACCACCACACGTGTGCACCATCCCTTTTGGTTTACCGGTGCTGCCAGATGTATAAAGAATAAAGAGCAGGTCTTCGGCATCCATCTCTTCGGCTACACAAACGTCACTTGTTTTTCTGATCTCTTCGTGCCACCAAAGATCACGAACGGGTTGCATGGAAACTGAAAGATTGGTTCGGTTGAGCACGATGCATTTATCTACAGACGGACATTTCTTCAATGCTTCATCCACAATTGATTTCAAATCAATTCTTTTATCTCCGCGATAGGCGCCATCGGCAGTTAACACCATTTTGCAATTGCTGTCGTTGATGCGATCGACCAATGAACCTGCAGAAAAACCAGCAAACACAACCGAATGCACCGCGCCTACCCTGGCGCAAGCCAGCAGGGCAAAGGCTGTCTCTGGAACCATGGGCATGTAAATGCAAACCCGATCGCCTTTTTGGATGCCATTTGCTTTCAGCATGTTGGCGGCTCGATTGACCTCAACCGAGAGTTGTTGATACGTAATTTTTCGAGAGGGTTCGGAAGGGTCGTTTGATTCCCAAAGAATGGCGGTTTGATGGGCGCGAGCGGTTAAGTGGCGATCGATGCAATTTTCTGTAATATTCAGTTTACCTCCAATAAACCATTTGACTTCGGGCTTGTAGAAGTCGAATTCGAGTACGCGGTCCCATTTTTTTTTCCACAAAAGTGTTGACGCTTGTTTAGTCCAAAATTCCTCTGGTTCCAAATTGCTTTCGCGATATTGCTGCTTGTATTCGACTAGATTAGTAATCATTCTCTGAACCATTTACCTTACAAATTAACATGATAACTAGAAATAAAAAAGTGAGTAAATTTAGGGAATGAAAAAAGAGCCCTTGAGATTCAGCATTGTTAGCACGTTAGCTTATTATGATGTCTTCTCCTATCCACTTACGCTGGTTGAGATTCACGCAAAACTGCCGCTTCGCGCAGAGAACGAAGAAGTTGCCAAGAGCGTTGATGAACTTGTAAACGATGGCCGGGTATACCGTTTCGATGAATTTTTTACGCTGCGCAATGATTTTGGTTTGATTGAGAAAAGGAAAACAGCTAACGCACGAGCTCGCGAGCAGATGGATTTGGCGCGAAAGAAAGCCGCGTTTATCTCCAAGTTTCCTTTTATAAGAGGTATCTTTATTTCAGGATCGCTGTCCAAAAACTATGCAGACGATAAAAGTGATTTGGACTTTTTTATTGTGACTGCACCGCACCATCTGTGGCTGGCGCGAACGATTTTTGTTTATACGCGGAAATTGTTGGTAGCAAAAAAGAACTATCGAAACTATTGTTTGAACTATTTTATCTCCTCTGATAATTTGACCATCGATGAACGGAACGTCTTCACCGCAACGGAGTTAACGACATTGATTCCGGTTTATGGGCATACATACTATTTCCAGCTACTTGAATCCAACAGATGGTTACATGACCTTTTGCCAAACTTTAAGATTAACCAAACTGATTTTTCTTCCGCTTCACCAATGAAGCGAACTGCTCTCCTGGAATTTTTTTTAGGTGTTTTTGGCGCACGAACCGAACGGTTTTTGATGAAGCTCACGCTTTTTAAACTTAGCCGCCAACACAAGAGTAAGTTCTCAAAAGAGGATTTTGCTATTGCCTTTAAAGCGAGAGCAGATGTTTCAAAAGTTCATATTGGTCATAACCAAAAAAGAATTCTTGACCTGTACGAAAATCGATTGAAAGAGCTGCAGCCACTTTTTGAAACGGCACCTGTATGAGCGTTTTGTTTACGCAAGGCTATTTGTATCCGCTCGATCAAAAGCAATGGAGCGCGAAGCAACCGTATCCTCCATTGGGAACCTTGCAGGCTGCAGCCGTGGTTCGCGATTCTGGTTTTGACGTCAATTTTGTTGATGTAGGTCTTTCCCACAATCCAAATTCCATTGCAAAAGCATTATCATCAATACCCGAATACTTTGTCATCTATGATGATGGCTTCAATTACTTAACGAAGATGTGCCTTTCGATAATGCGTCAGGCGGCTTTTACAATGGCGTCATTAGCAAAGCAGCAAAATTGCATCGTCATCATTTGCAGTTCTGACTCCACCGATCATTTTGAAAAATATTTAGAACATGGTGTTGACTATGTGGTGCGGGGAGAAGGCGAAGAAACATTGAAAGAGTTACTTATTTGTTTGGATGGGAAACACGACCCAACGCAGGTGGCAGGTCTTGCTTTTCGTAAAAATAACGAAACGATCAAAACACCAAATCGTGCCGTCATTCGCGACCTTGATCAATTGCCAATGCCCGCCTGGGACTTGATTGATTTGAAACCCTATCAAGACATTTGGCTGAAACACCACGGATACTTTTCGTTGAACATTGCTACCACGCGAGGTTGCCCATTTAAGTGTAACTGGTGCGCCAAACCCATTTATGGGAATCGATACAATTCCCGCTCGCCCATATCGGTGGTCAATGAAATCGAATATCTGCTAAAAAGCTTTTCTCCGAATCATTTTTGGATGTGTGACGACATTTTTGGACTAAAGCCCCGGTGGATTCAAGATTTTAACTCAGAAGTAAAAGCAAGAGGCCTAAAATTCAAATACAAAATTCAATCGCGGGTTGATTTGCTTCTGGAAGAAAATACCATTGAGGCGTTGGCGGAGTCGGGTGCGGAAACGGTGTGGGTTGGTGCGGAGTCAGGTTCTCAAAAAATTCTGGACGCGATGGATAAGGGCACTACCGTAAACCAAATCTACGAAGCGACTCGACTTTTAAAGAGCAACGGCATTCAAACTGCTTTCTTCTTACAGTTTGGCTACCCGGGTGAAGACCAGGCTGAAATCAAAAAAACGCTGAACATGGTATTGGAGTTGATGCCAGACGAAATTGGCATCTCTGTTTCTTACCCGTTGCCAGGCACCAAGTTTTATGAAAATGTAAAGTCGCAATTAGGAGCCAAGCAAAATTGGTCCGACTCAGACGAGTTGGCAATGATGTTTCAAAACAAGTATCCCTCGGGATACTACAAGATATTGCATCGCTATGTTCATGCTCGCTACCGAATGAAGCGAAATTTTTTGCAACTCGTCAAGCTTCCGCTGGCGGAGACGTTTAAGAAATTATTCTCTATCCCATACTATTTAACGATTGCCGTGTGGCTGAATTTAAAAATGAAAAAATTGGCTCGCTATGGTAACTGAACCCAACCGACCAATCGCGGCCAGAAGTCATTACGAGGATGTCAATGGAGCATTTAGTAAACAATCTGATTTATATGATGCAGACGATCAAGCAAACCCCATCTTATTGGCTTGGCGAAAGCAAGTTTACAAACACGTTCAACGATTTCTACAGCCGAAAAGTCATATACTGGAATTGAATGCTGGCACAGGCATCGATGCTTGTTATTTTGTTGAGGCAGGACATCGGGTGCATTGTGTGGAACTCTCGGATGGGATGGTTCGGCAGATACAAAACAAGATTACTCGTTTTGGTTTTCAGAATAAACTAACGGTTCAACAAGGCTCGTTTGAAAATCTGAATCAAGTAACGGGAGAATTTGAATATGTATTTTCTGATTTTGGTGGACTCAATTGTACTGATGATTTAAAAAAAGTGACTCGACACCTGCCGAAGTTGTTGAAACAAGGCGCTATGCTAACTTGGGTGATTATGCCACCGGTCTGTCCCTGGGAAATTATGTGGCTGCTGAAAGGTTATTTTAAACAGGGATTGAGACGCTTCCATAAAAATGGTGTGATGGCGCATTTGGAGGGGGAATATTTCAAAACGTACTACTATTCACTTGGCGATATTAAGAAATCGCTCGGGGAAAATTTCAAATTGGTGAAATGTGAAGGATTGGGAGTGCTGTCACCACCGCCATCGGCAAAAGACTTTATCAATAAACATCCCAAACTTTATCATCAATTGACGAAGTGGGATGAAAAAGTAAGATCTACTTTTCCATTCAATAGAATTGGAGACCACATCATTGCTACTTTTCGTTACACACCTTGACACCACTTAAAAATTATTTAGACAACCATCCACTTGTCAACAAACGAGCGGATGGTCTTTACTTTCAGAATAATTTCAGTTTTGAAACGTTCGAAAAACAGTACATTGAGGTTCGGCAAAAGGAGAACCGGCTGCACTCAGATAAAGAAATTCGCCTGCTTCCAAAAGTATCGACTGATCATCCACATCTTGAGGAATGGTTAATCAGAAAAAAATCAACTGGAAAACTAGCCAACTATTTGAAAAAAACACCCGTTGAAAATCTATTGGAGGTTGGTTGTGGAAATGGATGGTTTACTCATCGGCTTTCGTCACAAGTAAAAGTGGATACGTGTGGAGTTGACGTAAATGAGTTTGAATTGGAACAAGCCGCCCGCCTTTTTTCAAACGGTGGAACAACCTTTTTGCAAGCTGATGTTTTCTCAGACATACTGCCCATCGGCTTTTTCGATGTTATCGTGTTAGCCAGTAGCGCCCAGTATTTCCCGATCTTTTCGAGACTAATTCAAAGAATGTTTGAGCTAGGCAGATCAACTGCAGAAGTCCACATTATTGATACACCATTTTACCACCCTCTTCAAATCGCAGATGCCCATAAGAGAACCGAAGATTACTTTGCGCAAATGGGTTTTCCCGCGATGGCTGCCAACTATTTTCATCGATCGATTTCAGAGCTGGATAATTTTAACTGGACGTATCTATACAATCCAGCTTCCCTGCAAAACCGAGTCGTGAGGAAATTTAGAAGAACATCGCCATTTCCGTGGATCGTAGTCAAACCAGCATGAGGTTCTTCAAAAACATTGTTTTGCCTTCGCTTCAATTAGCACGGCATCAAAGTCAAACCAGTGGCCCCCGGTTGGTTGTATTGTTATTCTTACAAACATTGTTAGATCTACTGTCTGTTGCTTCTATTTTTCCTTTAGCCATTGCCATCGTACAGCCGGAATTCTTCAGTGAACTCCCTTGGTTAAAAAAGCTGATCTCGATTTTTCCTTTTTCAGATGATGCTTCAGTGAAGGTAGCAACAATCCTAGTTGTTTCATTGTTTTTTGTCGTTAAACATATTACGGGAGTATATATCACCCGTTACCGCACCACTTTTGCCTTTGGAATCGCCACTAAAATTTCAAAACAGTTGATTGAAAAAAACCTGCATCAGTCTTATAGCACCTATTACCAACAACGTGCTTCCGGAGAACTGATCAATGTAGTGCATCTGCCAGCCGCCTTTGCACAGAACATTATCTTGGCGCTCACAACTGTTTTGATCGAAACGATGGTCTTAGTTGGTATTATGGCTATGATTTTGACTTACAATGCTCTCGCTTTTTTGTTTTTAGGCATACTGAGTTTGCCCGCTATCCTATACTACCGAGCCATTCGACAGAACCTTAGTTCAATTGGAAGCATTCAAAAAGAAAACTATCCGCGTTTAATTGAGCGAGTGTTATCTGCCTTTGATAGTTTTTTGGAAATCAATATCTATCAAAAAACTAAAACAGTCGTCCATGAAACAGATACACTGACAGAGCGATTGAATAAACTGCAAGTGGAGCAGGCCACCCACTATTCCAATGGCATGCGTTTTTTTGAAACTACGGCTGCGCTGGGGCTATGTGTAATGGTGATTTATTTGGTGATGGCCCGTGCGTCAACGAAAGAGGCTGTTTTCTTAATAGGGATTTACTCGGCCGCAGGTATTCGTGCCGTTCCATCCATCAACCGAATCATTGCCGCTCTTTTTCAAATTAAAACAAATGAGTATGTGGTGACCGATATCAGCACTCGCCTTAATGCTACAGCTAATGATAAGAAGTACGAGGAGGCAGAAATTTCCTTTTTACAAACGATCGAATTCAAAAATGTTTCGTTTGCTTATGAGAAACGTCCAGCTCTTTTAAATCAACTAAATTTTTCGATAGCTAAAGGGAGTAAACTGTTGATTACCGGAAAGTCGGGGTCGGGTAAATCAACCATTCTACTTTTATTAATGGGGTTTCTCCGTCCGCAAAGTGGTGTGATTGCGATTGATGGACAGCCCTTGGATGCCGCAGTTATTATGAGCTGGCAGAAGAATCTCTCTTATGTTCCTCAAAATCCGGTATTGGTCAATGGCTCTATCTTGATGAATATTGCTTTTGAAAACTCGGAAACTGGCGTTGATGAGAAGAAAATCGAAAAACTGGTTGAATCGCTTGGAATGGAATCTTGGTTACAACAACTGCCCGATGGATTGCACACCATATTAGGCGAACGAGGTTTACAAATTTCCGGTGGCCAGCGACAACGATTGGCCATTGCCCGAGCGCTTTACATGAATCGGGACGTAATTCTGTTGGACGAAATTACCAGTAATTTGGATGAACAAGCGAGTCACGAACTAATTCGACTGATCACTCAATTACCTCAAACGGTTATCTTAATCACCCATGACGAAACGCTTCGAAGCTACTTTGATCACTCACTTTTATTGGAAGAAGGCAAACTGCGATCACTTTGATCGAGCTGATCGTTCAATGACATCGATATAAAGATCTTTATATCGATTTGTTGTCCATGCTAAGTCATGTTGCGCTATCCACTCTTTGGATTTTTCTAACAGTCTTTCGCAGCAATCTTTATCAGAAAGCGTCTTGATCACCTTTTTAGCAAGTACCTGATACTCCCCTGTTGGCACGGTTATGCAGCACTTTTCTGCCAAGTCTGCGAGCAAGCCCACGTGTGTACCAAAAACCAATAGGCCATGAGCGAGCGCTTCATTGACGACTATCGCCTGGCTTTCAAATAAAGAAGTATGAAGCAACACATCGGCCGCCTCATAATATTGATAAATGGAATCATGTTCCACAAATCCTTTAAATTCTATAAGATGAGAGATTCCCAAAGCAGTAGCATGTCGCTGCACTTCGCCATTCATAAAATCTTGCCCAACTTGAATCAATCGGCATGGAATTGATTTTGCGAGTAAATGAAAACAATTGATGAGCGTGATTGGATCTTTGATAGGGTGCAAATAACCTACATGTAAGAATGTCATTTCACGTCCTGGCCAGTGAACGTTCTCTTTAGTTTTGACATTATTGTAACTTATGCCGCGCGCAATAATTTGAACGTCCATCCGTAAAAATTCCTTCCGGACGTATGAATCTTGAAATTCTGTCAAAGCGGTGACGGCATCAGCCTGTTCTATTACATTTCTATTGATTTTCGTTCTCCGCGGATTTAGCAAATCTCCAAATTGGATTGATTCAATGCCAATTGCTTCAGCTGCATTTAGGGATACGACTACTGGAATCCTGAAAACTCTTTTAATCAGAATGGCCAGTTTTCCGGACGGGTAAGTCGAGTGGGAGTGAACAACGTCAAAACGTAGGCGCATATGATCTAGCGCAAAGCGCAGGAGAATCCATAACACTAAAAGCCAGCGCTTATAATGTCGATAAGGATAGGAACGAATCAAGTATTGTGCATCGTACTTTTTTGAAATAGTAAACTCAGAGTAAACAACAAGTTCATATGAATTCGAGAGATTATTTAACAAAGCTCTATAACTTGGAATGATATGTGCCCCTCCACCAAACACCGCAATTCTGTCTATTTTCTTTTTAGCCATGTTTAAAATCTACCAAAAATGATCTATAACCTGCCTGATTTGTTGATATGACTTTCTAAAAGAATTTGCCTCCGACCATTTTCTAGCATTTTCTATTTTGGTCGATCTTTCTTCAGGATTTTGTACAACAGCGATAATTGCTCTTGCCAGCTCGTCAGCTTCGCCAGTTTCCGCCACCACACAGCAGTCGCTTCCCAGATCGGAAATCAAACCTACATTAGTGCCTGCAATAAGAACGCCACTTGCGGCAGCCTCTGTTACGGCCAAGCATTGCCCCTCATAGAGCGAGGTGTGAATCAAAACATCTGCCCACTCGTAAAACTTTTGAATGTTAATGTGTGGGTTGAAGCCAGAAAATGTTACCAGGCTATGGATGTTTAATGATTTGCATTCCAATTTTAAATCAGATTCCAGATAACCCTCACCCACCAGTTGAAGTACGGCTGGAATTTGTTGCGAGAGTTGGGCGAAACATTTTAACAGAGTTGATTGATCCTTAACCGGAATGAAACTCCCCACATGCAAACATCTTAAGGGCTGATGAAATTGTTTGGTATGAAAACAGAACTGATTTGCATCAACACCAAACGGAATGACATGGTAGGACCGACTCACAATTTCTTCAGCAAATTTCTTTTGGTATCGAGTGAGCGCAATGACCGTACTTGCCTTTTGTAAAGTCCATTTTACCAAACGTCTCGATCGGGGTTGTAATAAACCGCCATATTGAATAGCAGGAAAACCAACCACCTCACCGCCTTGCAAGTGAACAATAGCTGGAACGCGACAAATTCGCGCAACGAGCACGCACCAGAAACCAGCAGGATACGCCCAAAACGCGTATAATACATGGTGTTTGCGTTTGATGTGGGCGAACAAGAAAGCAGTGGCTAGCCACAGCCATCTCAATATGCCAATTTTCAAAATTTTTGGAGCTGAGACGAAGTGATACGAAGATGAAAAATTTTCGTTCGCGCGAAATTGAGAATATACCGTAACGGTATGATCTTTTGCCAACTCGTTTACCAGTGCCGCAATGTTTGGCTGACCCTGTGAATAAAAGCCACCGCCCACTCCACCATGCATGAATATGGCTAATCGTTTTTTCATGGCTGAATGGAGATTAGCTGCTGCGATTTTTCGAAAACAAATTCTGGAGTGTAGCGGGTAAGGCAACGGTTATCGCCAAATTTACAGTTGGCCAGCATGCAAGCTCCACAGGGTAAGTCAGCGGAATGCAAACACAAAGACCAGGTTCCTTGTGGGGAAGACCAATCTGAACGACTTGATCCAAACAAAGCAAGAGTCGGCACGCCTTGTACCCAAGCCATGTGCATGAGCCCACTGTCTTCTGTCAACAAAAACGAAGAGCGGTTCACCAACGCAAAAGCTTCTGCAGGATTTGTTTTATTTATCAAGTGAATGACAGAATCTGATGCTTTCTCTTTTAGGGCATTTGCCTTGTCCAATATTCGATCAGTGCCTACCAAAAGGAACTGCGTGTTTGGGTAATGTTTTTTCCACAATCCCATAAATTCAAAATAGTTTTCAACAGGCCAGTTTCTCGATTCAAAAAAACCGGCCGGATTGAGAATCACGATCTTACTGAGCCCGTTCCAGCCTGCCGATTTCAATAGCTCATCTGTCGTTTTTTTTGGGATTCGTGTTTCCAATTTTGAATTGACAGAAACGGAACCCAGTCCAACTTTTTCGATGGCCTGCCGGTTTCGTTCTCCGGCTGACTGTGGAGAGTACCGATCAAATTCCACCCACGCTTTTGGGCGAATGATTTTGCGAATAATGTTACTCAGTCGATGATTTTGCAAATCGAATACTACATCGTATTGCTGGGCGATTAGTCTAGGTAAATGACATAATGCCGAGACATATTGAAGTTTATTGTTTCGGCCGCCTCCAATTGAAAAGACACGATTAAAAAAAAGAAGACTCTCAGGAATTGTTCTGTTTTCTTCAAGCGTGAGAAAATCAATTTTAGTAGTGGGATGTTCCTTTGAGAAATCGCGGATATAGGGAAGTGTGATCACCACATCACCCAATGCCTGAAAGCGTATGAACAGCACCTTGCGAGGTGAAGACGATTGATCCCAGACACGGTAAGTCAATTCCATCAATGTGTTTTTGGTGGAGTACAAAGAATGTCCGTCTCAATTTTTGCACCAGCCACAATGGGTTGGTGAGTTTTAAGATCCAATATTTCGTAACCCCAGTTTTGCAGAAGATCGATCACGTCTGTGGAGCTAAGCTGATGTATCCGTAGATTGGTGTCAATCACCTCGATGACCAAAATTGGTCTATATCGTGCTATCGTTTTTTGTGCTCCCATCAACACGTGAAACTCGTAGCCCTCCACATCAATTTTGATCAGATCAATTCGCGTTGGATTAATTGAGGACATTTCATCATCCAGGGTAGCAACATTGATATGGGTTGAATCATATTGAGCGGCTTGTTCGGCAGGCAAAATGCGATTCATGCCTGCGTTGCGCTGCTCCAATTTTGAGAGAAGTGCCTGTCCCGGCTTACTCCCAAGTCCCTTTGGAATAATCGTAATGTTAGAAAATTGATTTAATTGGTGATTTGCTCTCAAAGATTTGATGTGAGCAGGATCTGGTTCAAAAGCATACACATGACCCCTCTGGCAGATTTTTGCAGCCCGTAATGCCACTGTGCCAATGTTAGCCCCAATATCGATGACGGTAGAATCATCCTTCAGCAGATTGAATACTTCCAACGGAGCAAAATAATGGTTAAAAAAAAAGAGTGAGTGGCCGATGACATCGGAGATATCTAGCTTATATAAAACGCCATCGCGTTCGGCAAATCTAAGGGTCCTTTCCTGGTAAGCAGCTTCACGGGGTACCCAGGATCTAAACTTCCTCTTCTTTCGATATAAAAAGACTAAGAGACTCTCGGCTAACCTGTTTTTAAAACAGGATCGGATCATTTCCTTTAACCGCGTATTCATTGACACTTTATATAAATATAGCGTTTTTAAACAATGTTATTTTTAGAAAAGCTCCGCAATAATTTGCTGGGCAACTCACTAAAATGGAGTTTTCCATTTTCAAAGATTTTAAAAACTGAACTAAGCAAATAATTCTGTACCTACCGCCACAGCTGCAGCAAGAATTGCCACCCCCATCTTCTTTGCATTAAATTTATGATCCAGGCTGCTCTCGAAAACTATGGTCGTTGAGATATGAAGAAAATTTCCGCTTACCACGGCAAAAAAGAAAGTAAAAGCCTGAGAGGACATCCACTCGTTCGCTAGAAGATAATTGGAAAGAAAAAGTCCGAATGGAGAAGCCAACGAAAAAATGAGTAAAAAAAGAAAAGCTCTTGTTTTACTCTTCACGTCACACAATAAAACAGACATTAAGGCAAACGCTTCCGGTGCTTTGTGTAAGACGATTCCCCACAATAATGTATTCGAGTCATGATGGTGTGTAACCGTGCGAGGGTGTGCCAATAGTCCGCCTTCTAAGAAAGCATGGATGCACAAGGCAACCAAAACTAGGATGGCAGAGGACTCCCGATGTTGGTGATTCCTTTCATGGACATGAATATGACCGTGCTCAACACCACTGGATAAGAACTCCAGTCCTTGTTGAAGAAAAAATCCTAATAAAATGAAGATTCCGATATAGCCGGCATTGCTCCCATGCGAAAACAGCTCCGGGAAAATGTGAACCAGTGTAATAGAAAAAAGATATGCCCCGGCAAAGACAAGCCAAAGCTTATACGTGCCCGTGTTGATCTTGGGTATATAGAAAGCAATGCCGCCAGCAATCAGTGCAACAAAAAAAAGAATTAATAAGGCTGTGATCATGACACTTGAATAGACGCAGCGTTCCCCAAGAAAATTTTCAAAATGGTTTTAGATTTTGTCAAAGATACGATCTTACAAGTTACTTCTTTGATTGCTTTAATTCGATAAGATCTTTTAAGCCCTGTGTATAATAGGTTTCAATTTTGCCAGCCGTTGAAGTGTACACAAAAAATGCATCCAATTCAGGATGCTGTTTCAATTGCTCTATAGCTTTTTCATGTCCCATCACCATAAAAGCTGTGGCCCAGGCGTCAGCCGTGCTGGCGTCCTGTGCAAACACTGAAGAACTGAGAATAGCTCGCTCCGCCTGATACCCCGTTTGGGGGTCAATAGTATGCGAATACTTTTTGCCGTCTACAACTCGATAGTTAAAATAATTGCCAGATGTGGTGAACGACCTATCTGTTAATTTGACGTAGGCGGTAAAAAAAAGGCTATCCCGCTTCGAATTAGGATCTAATATCCCTAGCTCCCAAGGTTCACCAGATTTTAAATTGATACCACATGCCATACCTTCTCCACCTAACTCCACCAGCATATTTTTAATTCCCTTTGCCTTCAAAAAATCAGTCATCACATCTGCACCATACCCTTGACCTATGCCCCCAAAATCTAATTGAGTCTTTGGATTTGTCTTCCAAATACTATCTGAATTAAAATTGATTTTATCAAAACCAACAAACGATTTTATAGAATCAATCTGTCCTTTGGTGGGAAGCGGTTTATCCTTTCTAGATCCAAAACCCCAGGCATACACCAATGGCATAACCGTGGGATCAAATGCTCCACCCGACTCTTGAGCAACTTCAAGAGCTTTCTTTGCAGCCGGTAAAAAGTAAGGTAAGGAATAAACAAAAGAAGTCTTATTCCTATTAAAGCGAGAAACATCAGATTCGGGATCGTAATTATTAATCGACTTGTTCACCAGCACCAAAAGTGAATCGATGGAAGCCTTAAAGTTCCTGTTCGTCTCATCAAAATAGGTGATATGGTAGGTGGTGCCCATTGTTTCCCCCTCAATTTTCATGGGTTCCATAATTGTCGTCCCATTCTTTGACTTGTTTAACTCGCGCCATTTCCACACAGAGATCAACGCCACAATCAAAAGCAACG
This sequence comes from Flammeovirgaceae bacterium, assembly GCA_021299455.1. Taxonomy (GTDB): domain Bacteria; phylum Bacteroidota; class Bacteroidia; order Cytophagales; family Cyclobacteriaceae; genus ELB16-189. Next base: position 30,167 of record JAJTGQ010000042.1, read on the forward strand.
AATAGAGCGCATTTTTCCAACGATTATCCATATCAAGCAAAATGAAAAATCAAAATTAGCAGAAGAATGTGCAGTTCACTTGAATCTTGACTATTAAATCTTGAATTTTGACCATGCGTGAAGATTATCTAAAAGCAGATGGCGAAGGATTAGAGACCGGAGAAAAGGAGGTAGAGAAGGCATTGCGCCCACTTTCCTTCATTGATTTCACGGGGCAACAAAAAGTGGTAGACAACGTCAAGGTTTTTGTACAAGCCGCGAAGCAACGAAGCGAATCGCTAGACCACGTCCTTCTTCACGGCCCTCCCGGTTTAGGGAAGACAACCCTCTCGTTTATCATTGCGAATGAACTAGGCTCTAACATTAAGATTACTTCTGGCCCGGTGCTCGATAAACCTGGAGACTTAGCCGGATTGCTGACCAATCTAGAAACAAACGATGTCCTCTTCATTGATGAGATCCATCGACTCAATCCGATTGTCGAAGAATATCTCTATTCGGCCATGGAAGACTTCCGTATCGATATCATGTTGGATAGTGGACCTAATGCTCGATCTGTGCAAATAAGTTTGAATCCCTTTACTCTTATAGGAGCAACTACCCGTGCAGGTTTGTTAACATCTCCTCTACGTGCACGATTTGGTATCAATGCCAGGCTCGAGTACTACGATTCAACGTTGTTAACAAAAATAGTAAAGCGCTCGGCAGCGATTTTGGCGACTCCTATTGTTGATGATGCCGCCTTCGAAATTGCAAGAAGAAGTAGAGGCACGCCACGCATTGCTAACAATCTTTTGAGACGCACCCGGGATTTTGCACAGATAAAAGGAGATGGCACGATTACTAAGCCTATCGCACAGCTTGCGCTGAAAGCGTTGGATGTTGATGAAAATGGTTTGGATGACATGGACAACCGAATCCTCACTACCATCATCGACAAATTTAAAGGCGGGCCGGTCGGGCTTTCTACCATTGCGACAGCAGTGGGCGAAGAAGCAGAAACTATTGAGGAAATGTATGAACCCTTCTTAATTCAAGAAGGCTATATCAAACGCACCTCACGCGGGCGCGAGGCTACAGAGCTTGCCTACAAGCATTTGAAAATTGTGGTGCCTGTTTCTAAGCGACCGGGATTGTTTGATTGATGAAACGTAGGATCTATTATAATCCAAAGCTCACTGCTCTTGCCCGTGAACTTCGCAACAATAGTACGTTATCAGAAATCTTATTGTGGGACGAGTTAAAAACCGGCAGAATGCTTGGCTTTGATTTCCACCGGCAAAAGCCAATTGATAATTTCATTGTAGATTTCTTTTGTTATGACTTAATGCTTGCCATTGAAATAGACGGAAGCAGCCATGATCACAAAATTAGCTATGATAAATCACGTCAAAAAAAACTCGAAGCCTTGGGCATTCGATTTTTACGATTTGATGATTTAGATGTGAAGCAAAAGATTGAAACAGTGTTGGGAGAAATTAAAAGATGGATAGAGGAAAATAACACCCCCCTTATCCCCCCTTCCAGGGGGGACTCGGAACAAAATAAGGAGATAGTTAACCCAACAGTATTTGATGTCACTAGAAAAAACAGGAAAACTAGTTCTGAAATTTCCGAAACTCCATTAAACACCCTGTTTCCCCCCTTGAAGGGGGGAGAGGGGGGTGTCGAACAAAACACAAAGCTTATTAAATCCCTTGCCTCTCAACTGGGGTTCAGCTTTTGCGGGATATCGAAAGCAGAATTTCTGGAAGAGGAAGCACCACGTCTGGAAGAATGGCTGAAGCGCGGCTACCAGGGCAAGATGAGTTACCTCGAAAACCATTTTGATAAGCGTCTAGATCCGCGATTGCTTGTGCCGGGCGCGAAGTCTGTGATCAGCTTAATGTACAATTATTACCCTCAAAAAGATTTATCCTCGGAAGCTTCAGCGGAGAAAGATCAACTCTCCTACGCCAAAGCTTCGGAGAGCAAGTGTAAAATCGCCAAGTATGCTTATGGCGAAGACTATCACTTCGTGATAAAAGAAAAATTAAAAACTTTTCTTGCTCTGATACAACAAGAAGTTGGCGAGGTGCACGGCAGAGCATTTGTTGACTCTGCGCCCGTCCATGAGCGAGCGTGGGCAAAAAAATCCGGGCTTGGCTGGATTGGCAAAAACTCCTTGCTACTTAATCGAGAGATGGGTAGTTTCTTTTTTTTGGCCGAGCTGATTATTGATTTAGAATTAGAATATGATGGCCCCATCAAAGACTACTGTGGCACCTGCACCGCCTGCATGGACGCCTGCCCTACCGATGCCATCCCAGCACCCTACGTGGTTGATGGTAGCAAGTGCATTTCCTATTTTACTATCGAGCTGAAAGAAGAAATACCTAAAGAAGTAAAAGGCAAATTTGAGAATTGGATATTTGGCTGCGACATCTGTCAGGATGTATGTCCCTGGAATCGGTTTGCAAAACCTCATCAAGAGAAAAAATTCGAGCCTCACCCCGATCTAGAGAAAATGACGAAATCAGACTGGCGAGAAATTACAGAAGATGTCTTTGAAAAACTATTTAAAAAATCTGCCGTGCAACGAACAAAGTTGAGCGGGTTCAAGAGAAATATTCAATTCATTCAGTAAAAGGGGTGATTAAACACCCACGCATTTTTCGATAACATCGCAACACTCGTGAATCTGCTCTTCCGTAATCACCAAGGGTGGAGCTAGTCGAATAATGTTACCATGGGTTGGCTTAGCCAGTAAACCATTCTCAGCAAACTTCACACAAATGTTCCAAGCGGTGTCGCTTTCCGGTGTATCGTTAATGACGATCGCATTTAGCAAACCTTTTCCGCGCACTAATTTGATCATGCTGGATTTTTTCATGAACGCGGTCATCCTATTCCGAAACACGATTCCCAAACGCTCCGCATTTTCAGCCAGCTTTTCATCCTTAATCACTTGCAAGGCTGCCACTACTACTACTGATGCCAATGGATTTCCTCCAAAGGTGGAGCCATGTTCACCAGGTTTTATAACGAGCATGATCTCATCATCCGCTAATACTAAAGAAATCGGAAATACACCTCCCGAAAGTGCCTTTCCCAATATCAACACATCCGGCCGAACTCCTTCGTGATCAGACGCAAGCATTTTACCAGTTCTCGCAATGCCCGTTTGAATTTCATCCATCATTAAAAGCACACGGTGCTTTTTGCAAAGTTCTTCTGCTGCTTTCAGGTATCCGTCTTGAGGCACATACACACCTGCTTCACCCTGAATGGGTTCAATCCACAAGCCGCATACGTTAGGATTCGCCAATGCTTGCTCTAAGGCGGCAACGTTATCATAATCAACAATTTCAAACCCTGGCATAAAGGGACCAAATCCTTTTCGCGCTGCATTGTCGGTAGATGCAGAAATAATGGTGGTTGTGCGTCCGTGAAAATTCTTTTTTACACCAACAATTACTGCTTGGTTTTCAGGAATACCTTTCTTGGTGTAACCCCACTTGCGTGCAAGCTTAATGGCCGTCTCGTTGGCTTCTGCACCACTGTTCATAAACAGTGCTTTATCATAGCCGAACGTATCGCACACATATTTTTCTGCAATCCCCAGCTTGTCGTTGTAAAAAGCGCGCGAGGTCAGCGTTAATTCTTTCGCTTGCGCAATCAATGAGTCAATGATCCGTGGGTGACAGTGGCCTTGATTAACAGCGCTATACGCGGATAAAAAATCAAAATAGCGTTTCCCCTCCACGTCCCATAAAAAAACACCCTCGCCTTTGCTTAAGACGACCGGAAGAGGATGATAATTATGCGCTCCGTATTTATCTTCGAGGGCAATGGCTTCTTGGCTGGATGCGATGGTGTCGATCATACTGTTACACGTTCAAAGAATGACAAAGGTACTTAAATCAGTCAGATATTTCATCTGGATAATGGCCTGGTCAAAGGCACAAGGTGATTTGCTGATTGAAATAATATAAATTTACACCGCATGGAAATAATAGTGGGAATAACGGGGCTGGTTATTGGCGGGTTAATCGGTTGGTTACTGAATAGATCCGCACAATCATCAGTTTTACAGGATGTACGAACGCGATTGTTGGTAGAACAGGAAAAGAGCCTGAGCTTAGCTAGTCAACTGAATGAAGAAAAAAAAGTTGCCTCAGTTGAACGGAATAAAGTACTTGAACTTTCTACCGTTTTTTCCCGAACAGATGCAGATTACAAAAATCTTCAACTGAAGTTGGCCGAACAGCAAAAAGAGATGGAAGGCCTGCAAGAGAAATTCACCACTCAATTTGAAAATCTGGCCAATAAAATATTTGAAGAGAAAGGGAAAAAATTTGCCGATCAAAACAAAATCAACCTTGGGGAAATCCTCAACCCCTTGCGTGAGAAAATCAGTGATTTCGAAAAGAAGGTTGAACTAACTAATACCGAAAGTATTAAGAATCATTCTGCGTTACGCGAACAGCTTACCAATCTGAAAGAGTTAAATCAGCAAATTACCAAGGAAGCAAGCAATTTGACCCGGGCATTAAAAGGAGATTCAAAAGCCCAGGGCAATTGGGGTGAATATATTCTGGAGAGTATATTAGAAAAATCAGGGTTAGTGAAAGGGCGAGAATATTTTATTCAGGAATCGCTTACTTCAGAGGATGGGAAGCGATTACAGCCCGATGTGGTGATTAAATTGCCGGACAGCAAAAACCTAATTATTGACTCGAAGGTAAGCTTGGTTGCGTATGAGCGATTTATGAGCGCAGATGATGAAACCGAACGTTCCGTTCAGTTGAAGCAGCATATTGTTTCCCTTCGTCAACACATCAAAGGACTCAGTGAAAAAAACTACCAAACCCTCTATAGCGCTGGAAGTTTAGACTTTATCCTGCTTTTCGTGCCTATAGAACCCGCGTTTAGCGCTTCTGTAAGGTATGATGTTGAAATCTTCAATGATGCTTTTGAAAAAAATATAGTCATCGTAAGTCCTTCAACGCTGATTGCCACTTTGCGAACGATATCCAGTATTTGGAAGCAAGAATTTCAAAATAGAAATACAGTAGAAATTGCAAGGCAAGCCACAGCGCTCTATGAAAAGTTTAGGGGCTTTACAGAAGATCTTATCGAAATGGGCAATCAATTGAAGCGAACGCAATCTTCTTACGAGGGCGCCATGAATAAACTCTCTACCGGCAAAGGAAATTTAGTTGGCAGCGTGGAGAAAATAAGGCTGTTGGGACTAAAGCCCACAAAAACTATTGACCAGCGTTTGGTCGAGAGAGCAGATGACAATTCCGATTTGGTTGAATAGCAATATGAAGATTACAGCGGATAATAAACTGAAAAAATTAATTGTTGTGGGCGACCGCGTCCTCATTCGCCCGGCAAAAAAATCTGAGAAAACAGAAAGCGGTCTTTATCTACCACCAGGCGTGCAAGAGAAAGAAAAAATTCAAAAAGGGTATATCATAAAAGTAGGACCTGGATATCCGCTGCCCATGCCAGCCGATGAAGACGACCTTTGGAAAGGAAAAGATGAGCAGGTAAAATACTTGCCCCTTCAGGCGCAAGAGGGCGATTTAGCAATCTTTCTGCAGAAAGGTGCCATCGAAGTATTGTATGAAAACGAAAAGTATTTCATCGTACCTCAGGCATCTATCTTAATGTTGGAGAGAGAAGAAGATCTGTGATTTTTATATAAATTTGAATAATGGATTTGGTAACGATAAATATTCCCGAAGAATACCCAATGACGGATGATGAGTTGTTTGCATTTTGTGCAGCCAACAAAGAGTTAAGAATTGAACGAGATGAACTAGGCCAACTAATAATTATGTCACCATCGGGCGGAATAACAGGGAATCTAAATTTCAGGATCTCAGGCATTTTTTTTCAATGGGCTGAAATGAACGGACAACTAGGCTACGGCTTCGATTCGGCAACTGGCTTTCGATTGGCAGATCGATCCATGCGATCACCGGATGTTTCTTGGGTAAGAAAAACAAGGTGGGATGAATTGAGATTAGAAGATCAGGAAAAATTTGCTCCTATTTGTCCGGATTTTGTGATCGAGCTCCGTTCGAAATCCGATTCCTTAAGCCAGCTAAAATCTAAAATGGAAAAATGGATGGAAAATGGCTGCGAACTTGCTTGGCTCATCGATCCGATCCAACAAAAAACATACATTTATCAGCCCAACGTAGCAGTCTACGAAGTTACGGACTTTGATCAAAAACTGAGTGGAGGAACTCTACTCCCTGGTTTTGAACTCGATCTGGCAAGACTGAAATAAGGTATAAATGTCCGGTCTATCTTTTGGAGCATTGCGCACTGGCAAAAAGTATTTTCTTATCAACTTTGGTGATCGGTATGAGTTTCAGATCGAGAATATCCTTGCCAATGGAGACTTCAAGGTAAAAGACCTTCACACGCTGGAACGCTACACCATCAAAGATCTGCTCAAGTTTGGCCGGGGGAAAGACTTTGAGATACGTGAACTAGGCGAGTAAATTTTTCAAACAGTGCAACCCAACTAGACACAATTTTCTAGCTTGCTAAAAATTCATTTGGAATACTTCGGCTACTTTTCCGCGATCTTTATCGGCTTACTGTTAGGTCTGTTGGGTGGTGGTGGCTCCATTCTTTCCATTCCAATTTTAGTCTATCTTTTTCATTTGGATGCAGTCACCGCATCTGGCTATTCACTTTTTATTGTTGGCACGACCAGCTTTGCTGGTGCCATTCCAAAATATAGAGATCACTTAGTTAATATTAAGACGGGCTTCCTTTTTGGTATTCCGTCTATCATTACTATTTTCATCACCCGGAAATTTATTGTTCCGGCTATTCCTGATGTCTTGTTTCAAATCGGGGAATTTTCGTTTACAAAAAGATTTTTGCTACTGGGCCTCTTTGCGATCCTAATGGTATTGGCTTCTATTCCCATGATTCGAGGAAGAAGAGACATACAGCCACGTAGAAAAAAATACCAGACACTTTTGATCATTGTGGAAGGCATGCTCATTGGATTCCTGACCGGATTAGTTGGAGCAGGGGGTGGCTTCTTGATTATTCCGGCACTGGTGTTATTAACTGGCCTGCCTATGAAGACGGCTGCAGGAACTTCGCTCTTTATTATTGCCATCAATTCCCTAACGGGCTTTTTGGGCGATGTTCTCAACAGCCCGATGGACTGGAAGTTCCTGCTTACCCTTACTGCCATTGCTATTGTGGGCGTGCATTTTGGCAATGTACTCTCCCGAAAAATACCAGGAATCAAGCTAAAAAAGGCTTTTGGCTGGTTTACGCTCGCGATGGGCTGCTGGATTTTAACCAAAGAGACTCTTCTTTAGCTCTTTCATCTAAAATAAAGCAGCCAAATTAGCAACCTTTATTAGGTCTTTTTCGATTAATGATAGTAATACTATTATATTTGTTTATATCCGTATCAAAATGCCTACACTTGCTTTCAAGCTGAACGACCACCTTTACCTACGAGACCCCCAACACACCCAGTTAGGCCAAAAGATTATTCATAGCAGCATGCTTTTAATCGACCAGCTGGGCTTTGAGCAGTTTACATTTAAAAAATTAGCAGAGGAAATCGACTCCACAGAAGCATCGATTTATCGTTATTTTGAAAACAAGCATAGGCTCTTGGTCTATTTAATCGCGTGGTACTGGAATTGGATGGAGTATCGAATGGAGATATTTACAAGTGCCGTGGCTGACCCCAAAGAAAAACTAAAAACTTGTTTGCGGATTTTGGCAGAAGAAAAAAAATATGACCCTACCTTCGAATTCGTGAACGAAGAAGCACTACATCGAATTGTGATTGCCGAGTTAGACAAAACGTATCTGACAAAAGGAGTCGATGACCTCAATAAAGAAGGATTGTTTGGTGGGTTCAAGAGCGTCTGTGGTAAGATAGCCTCGTTGATCCATGTGATTAATCCGAATTACCCATTTGCCGAATCGTTGGTAAGCACCGTTCTCATTACCGCCAATCAACAACTTTTCTTTGCATCCCACTTACCATCCCTGACAAGTCTTGAAGCCAACGAAAGTCGCTACAACCGACTTTATAGTTTTTTGGAAAATGTAGTATTCTGCTCGATAAAAGCTGACAACAAATATGCTTAACAACCATCAAATAACGCGTTGCTTACGCGAGGTCGCGCTGGCCATGAAACATGGTTTCACTGTAGAAAGTATTCAGCACGTAGAGGCCAACCAACGATCTTATGCAGAAGATGAATTTATAGAATTCAAAAGAGATCTGGTAGAAGCGGGCAATCAAATACGGATTATGTTTATGGAAAATCAATTGGACGAAAAAACGTTCTTTGACTTTTTTCATGAGCAAACATCTCCGGTGTTGACTTTTCTACGGAGTGAAGGTGCGCTACACCCAGCGCTTATTGTGCCCGGAAAAAATAAACCAAGTTTGATCAGTATCAAATCAGAGCGAAACGAATCAATGCCTTTCGACTCGTCTTCATTGCTCAAAAACGAAAATGGTGAAATTACCTTCTTTGCGATTTACTCGTATGAAAGTCCGGTCAGTATTGGGGGGGACGAAGGGGAAATACCTAGTCCGGTGCGCAGGCTTTTTCAATTGTTAAAGACGGAAAAAAAAGAAATCTTTTACATCCTTTTTTATGCCATCGTGGTGGGTCTTATCAGCTTGATTGTGCCACTAGGCATTCAAACCACAGTTGAATTGATCTCCGGTGGAGTCATATTTAGTTCAGTGTACTTGATGATAAGCCTGGTTATCGTGGGTGTGTTGCTGAGTGGTGTGCTTCAGATGATTCAAATTAGCCTGGTTGAATTTTTACAACGAAGGATTTTTACAAAAGCAGCCTTTGAGTTTGCCTTTCGAATTCCACGCATCCGCCTCGAGGCACTTCAAAAGAACTATGCGCCAGAGTTAGTCAATCGGTTTTTTGATGTGATGACCATCCAAAAAGGATTGCCAAAAATACTGATCGATTTATCGTCAGCCGTTATTCAAATATTTTTCGGCTTGTTACTCATTTCTCTCTATCACCCTTTTTTCGTCTTCTTTGGTTTGGTTCTATTGACCACACTCGTGTTGATATTTTACTACACAGGTCCGCGCGGTCTCAATTCTTCCATTCAAGAATCAAAGTACAAATACAAAGTAGCGCAATGGCTTGAGGAGTTGGCGCGCGCGATACACTCGTTCAAATTAGCAGGGAACACAGAATTGCCCCTTCGGAAAACAGATTATAGCGTAAACAGCTACTTGAAAAATCGAAAAATTCATTTTCGGGTATTGATTACACAGTATTCAGCCATTGTCATCTTTAAAGCTCTAATTATCGGTGGCTTGCTTATCATGGGTACGTTGCTTGTAGTTGATCGGCAGATAACATTGGGGCAATTAGTCGCTTCTGAAATTGTGATCATTTTGATTTTGAATGCGGTTGAGAAGATTATTATGTACATGGATGTTGTATATGATATGCTAACCGCGGTGGATAAAGTTGCCCATGTTACAGACTTACCTATCGAGCGCTCAGGTGGTTTTGATTTTCCGAAGATCACCGATCGAGGATTGTCGGTTCGTGTAAAAAATCTAAAGTACAAACACAAAGGAGCACCAGAATATGCCTTACGGGGAGTTGACTTTGAAATTGCCCCAGGCGAAAAAGTTTGTTTGACTGGATTCGGGGGCGCTGGAAAAGCCACCTTGGTGAATATTATTGCCGGGCTTTTCAGTGATTATGAAGGAGTGGCCACCATCAACAACTATTCTCTTCGTGATCTTGATCTTACTCATTTACGTGATTACGTAGCAAAAAATATTTCAAGGGAAGATCTTTTCGATGGAACGATTATTGAAAATATCACAGTTGGGAAACCAAGTGAATCTGTACAAGATGCTCTGGATGCGATGGAACAAGTGGGCATCTTAGACGCTGTAAATGCGATGCCTGACGGATTAAACACACATGTGTTAAGCGGTGGCATCGGCCTTTCGGGTTCATTCTGTTACAAACTTATTCTTGCCAGATGTCTTGCGGAAAAGCCAAGGCTTTTGATTTTGAATGACTTTTTCCAGGCACTCTCTAAAAAAGAAAAAATGGAATTACTCGCCATGTTAAACCACACCGACACTAAACGAACGATGATTTTTGTTTCTAACGATCCGCTGGTGATGAGTGCTTGTGAACGAGTGATTGTTTTAGAACAAGGCGTTGTAAAAGCAAGCGGCACAATGGAACAGTTACTAAAAAATAACGACCTTAACGGAATAACCCACTAATCGATATGCTAAACATATCAAAGAACTCAGTTCAGAAAGTAATGCCACAAGAGAAGCTGTATGCCTTGCGCTCACTGGATACACCGATGGCCGGAAAAATTTTGGCCAAGTGGATTTTTGGGATTTTCATGCTATTTTTTGTGATCTTATTCTTGCCGTGGCAGCAAAATATTCGCGGCAGTGGTAAGGTAACTGCTCTCTCGCCTAGCAATAGGCCACAAACTATTGAGACAACCATTGCAGGAAGAATTCAGGTTTGGAAAATTAAGGAAGGGCAATTTGTCAATCGCTTGGACACCATCGCCATCATTACCGAGGTAAAAGAAAAATACTTCGATCCACAGATGCTCTTTCGCTTGCAGCAAGTAATTACCGCAAAAGAAAAGAGCCTTCAATCAAAAGAACAAAAAGCAAAGGCCTTGCAACGACAAGTGAGTGCACTCGAAGATGGCCTACGCAACAAAAGAGATCAGGCAAAAGCAAAATTGGAGGCGGAACGCGTGCGCTTCAACAACTTTAAAAACCAATATGAACGCAATCAAAAACTATTTGAGGCTGGCAATATTCCGCTAACAAAATTTCAGGACATCGAATACAAATACCAAAGTAGCGAGGCCGACTTTGTCAATGCCGAAATTGAAATCGAACGTGTACAGGCTGAATACCTGGATAAAATCAACAAGGCAGAATCAGACCTCAACAATACTCTTGCAGAGCAATTCGATACACAGGCAGACATTGCCAAAATGCGCAACGAACTTTCAAATATGGAAATCCGCGCACAGCAATATTTTATTCTAGCTCCACAAGCTGGCTTTGTGGTGAAAGCAACTCAAGCGGGTATCGGAGAAACCATCAAAGAAGGCGATGCTGTTTGTACCATTATGCCACAATCTACCGATGTGGCGGTGGAGATGCATGTCAAAGCAATGGATGTTCCGCTCATTAGTAAAGGAAGGCGTGTTCGAATAGAGTTCGATGGATTCCCGGCTTTGCAATTCAGTGGATGGCCGAGTATTTCTGTCGGTACGTTCGGGGGTACAGTAGAAGTTATTGACTACGTGAATACCAAACCCGGTGAGTTTAGAATATTGGTTATCCCTGATCAAAAAGATACTGCGTGGCCCAAACAAATCCGCGTGGGATCTGGCATCAAGGGTTGGGTCATGCTCGATGACGTCAGTGTGTGGTATGAATTGTGGCGACAACTTAACGGGTTCCCTCCAAGTCTATACGCAGAGCCTGAAATGGAAGAGCCGAATAAGAAAAAGGAAACAAAAGATGAAGAGTCGTAGCATGAAAAAAGCGCTTCTTCTATTTTTCTGCCTTGGTACATTTGCTTCTACACAAGGGCAAACCGCTATGGATTCTATTTTCATCTTACCGGATACCATCAAAGCGTTTTCATTGGAGAATATGTATGCCTCCATGCTGGAGTTTCACCCCATCGTAAAACAAACCCGATTGCTGAATGAAGTGGCCAGGCAGGAAATACGAATGGCAAGAGGTGCTTTTGATCCTAAAGTGCAGGCGCAAGTAAATGTGAAGGAGTTCGATAACAAAAATTATTATAATAAGATCAACACGTCCTTCACGATCCCCACGTGGTTTCCAATTGATCCTAAGATTGGCTATGAACAAAATACCGGACAATTTATCGATCCCGAAAATATCGTAGGTGGTTCAACAGATAACAGTCAATTCACTACCGGAATATCATTGCCTCTTGGTCGCGGGTTATTCACAGATGATCGAAGGGCTGCGTTAAAACAAGCAAAGCTGTTTACTCAAATGGCTGAGGCCGAACAAATCAAGCTGATCAATAAAATCTTGCTGGAAGCCGCAAAAGATTATTGGCAGTGGTATTTTGCATACTATAATTATCGCTTATTGGATAGGAACGCGTTGATTGCCCAAGAAATATTCAGGCTGGTGAACCTAGATGCGAGTTTGGGTGAGGCCTCTGCGATCGACACCGTTCAGGCAAAGATTATCTACCAACAACGCATCGTAGAAAGGCAAGAAGCCTTTTTGGAGTTTTTGAATACGACTATCAAAACATCAAATTATTTATGGGACAATGCCGGTTACCCTGTTCAGTTGTCAGCGGATGTGGCGCCAATATTGGTTCAAAATGATGGTCAACTTTTAGCACTAGAAACCTTGCAAGACCTGACTTTGCAAGCCAAACAAAATCACCCCGAGCTAGTAAAATTGAGAGTTAAACTCAATCAATTGGATGTAGATAGAAAGCTGGCGTTAGAATACTTGAAACCTAGGCTCGACCTGAACTATAACTTTATCAATCAACCGCTAAGACCGGGTGGCGATTTCCAGTCTTTTCGTTTCGCGAATGACTATAAATTCGGTTTGGATTTTTCAATGCCTATACTGATCAGAAAAGAACGGGCAAAACTAGCTCAAACAAAAATCAAGATTCAAAGTACGCAATACGAAAAAACACAAGCCGAGCGCGAGATCATCAACCAGGTAAATGCGGTGTTCAACCAAATCGTAAATACAAATGGTATTCTGGTTCAACAAACATCGGTGGCTGCTAACTATGATCGATTGCTAAAGGCAGAATTATTTAATCTGTCGAATGGCGAAAGTGATTTATTCAAAATCAACATTCAACAAGAGAAGTTGATCCAAGCACAATCAAAACTGCTTAAGTTGAAGTCGGAGTACGAAAAAATGAAGGCAACTATTTATTGGGCTGCTGGTGTCCGAAACTTGAATTTTAATGAGGGCAACTAGAACGTCCAGCCTTAAATTCCACGAATCGATTTAACAATTTCCTCCACCACGCGCGCGGCTGAATTTAGTGCACCACTGACAGTGCCTGAATCACCGTCCACATCGGTGGCTTCACCCGCAAAATATAATTTATCAGCCAGGGGTAACGACAAGTCCTTTCGGTCTGCATTGGTGGTACCAACCAACGGATATGAAAATCCACCTTTGATATATTCGTCTTTTGTCCAATCTTTTACTAAATATAATAAGTTGGTGCTATCATTTGGGTTATCCAGATCGCGCCTGATAAATCGCGTTGCTTGACCCTGATAAACCGCATCTAACTCGGCCAGTATTGTCAACACTTTATTGTAATCAGATAAGGCCGACAGCTGCTCTGCCCTTTGTCCATAAATGGTGAGCGCCATTGAGCGAAAAAATTTGCTCCTGCCGACTCCCGAATTAAAATACTGTGGCACCGTTGAACCTCCCCAGATATAGCTGGAATCTAAACCCCAAAAATTGGTCTTAAAATCCAATACAATCCGCATTGCGGCATCCATCTTGAATTTTGCCAGCGCACTGGTTTTCGTGGCATCCAAGCCCGGGGTAAAGGTAATGTCTCCGTTTTTTAAAATAGACAATGGAACTGTTACGATCACTTTTGTTGCGGTATATTCTTTTCCGTTGCTGTCTGTAATGGTGATTAGTGTAGAGCTCCAATCAATTTTCTTCACTACCGTATTCAAAACTATACTTGGAATCACCTCACTGAAACGGGAAATAATAATATCCTGCCACGGATTCGCGCGCGTCATCAGTTGTTTAGTATCGCGCCTGGATAGCTTCAACGATTCAGCGAGACCACGCGCACCAATGCGGTCACTGTTCGTTCCGTAGTAATTGCCGGTTTGTGAATTGAGTAACGCCTGTGCCCGTGTGGATACAGCGGCAGCTGTTTGAACGGTGTTTCCACCTGTATAATTCGGCAACCCATTCACAAAATTCTGAACCGCATTCCAGTCGCTATCACTTTTCCAATCCGCACCCGTTTTTGCCTGATTATCTAAAATGTAACGAGGCGCGGTTGGGTCTACCTCCACGTTTGGCAAACTAAGATCACTAATGATCTTTCCCCACGATGAATTCGATCCATAAACAACTTCGCCCCCCAATTCTATTGGAAAATCTGCTTGAGACGCAGTATTGAAAGATTGATACTGCACATCAGTTTGGTTGCGTAACGAACGTATCCTGCCCCCAGGCTGACTGGAAGCTTCCAAGATTGTCACCTTGATGCCCTTCACACGCAAAATGTCGGCAGCATACAATCCGGCCGCGCCTGCACCAATGACAATTACATTTCCGTCATAAGGGACTTCCGGTCCCGGATCATCCTTGGTACAGGACATGAGATACCTTGGCAATAAAATGCCTCCTGACAATCCCAGTCCTAACTGTTTAAGAGCTTTTCTTCGTTCCACTAGAGGTTATTTCAACTCGAAAGATAATTAAATTTTACTCTGTCACAGTAACCAAGCTTGGTTGCATTGTTGTATGACTCGCTGAATATCCGTTTTAATAGCTATTTTGGAAAAAAAAGAATATGTCGTTTTCCCAAACCACTGAGTCGACCATCAAAAAGGTATGTGTAATTGGCCCTGAATGCACAGGAAAAACGGATCTTTCAAAGTTTCTTGCCAATCATTTTAAAACCACCTGCGTGGAAGAGTACGCAAGGGCATATTTAACCAAACTTGGAAAGCCCTACACTCAGCCCGATCTGATCAAAATTGCACACGGGCAACTCCGCATGGAAGACGAATGGCTTAGGGAGTCAAACAAGATAATGATTTGCGACACCAATCTGATTGTTGTCAAAGTGTGGAGTGAACACAAATATGGATCGTGCGACCAGGAGATATTGGATAAGATGGCCGGTCGAAAATATGATTTGTATTTGCTCACCAACATCGACCTCCCTTGGGAAGATGATCCGCAACGAGAACACCCGGAGAAACGAGAACATTTTTGGAAAATCTATCAGGATGAAGTGGCAAAAACGAATGTGCCGTTTATAGAAATTTCTGGACAGGGTGATAGCCGCAGGAAAAAGGCGGTCGAGGCCATCAACGCGCAATTTTTTCAATGAGCCCGTCTTCTGAAAATCCCTATGCAGCATTACTGGTGCGCGACTTTCGTTTCTTTATCCTCGCCAGACTGTTTGTCACGTTGGCTATTATGGTACAAGCTGTTGTGGTCGGCTGGCAAGTGTATGAAATTACAAGAGATCCACTTTCACTAGGGCTCATCGGCTTAGCTGAAGCCATTCCAGCAATAACCGTCTCGCTTTATGCAGGTCATTTGGCGGATGTGGTGCAGCGCAAAAAAATAATTTTAGTGTGCGTGATAACTCTCATGTTGTGTTCGATGGCGCTCCTTTATTTTACGATGGATCTGGGCGCATTTATCTTAGCCCGAGGCGCACTTCCAATCTACACAGTCATTTTCTTGAGTGGCATTGCACGCGGGTTCTTGTCACCTGCTAATTTCTCATTCATGCCACAATTGGTTGATCGTTCGCTCTATCAGAACGCGATTGTTTGGAACAGCACCCTATGGGAAGGTGCAGCAGTAGGTGGCCCCATTGTAGGTGGACTTGTTTTTGGTTTCTATGGAATCACTGCCGCATATACAGTAGACGTAGCATTGGTCTTGGCAGGATTGCTTTGTTATCTAGCCATCCCCAGTCGGGCGTTACCGCCAGTAAGTGAAGAGCAAGGTATCTTTGACAAGATCAAAGCTGGCATCCAATTCGTATTCAAAAATCAAATTGTACTCAGTGCTATTTCACTTGATCTCTTCGCGGTTTTGTTTGGTGGAGCGGTTGCACTACTACCCATTTTTGCAGATGAAATTTTGCATGTAGGCAAAGAAGGGTTAGGGTTTTTACGCTCCGCCCAAGGCATCGGTGCCGTTGTTATGGCAGTCTATCTCACCCGAAATCCCATTAAAAAAAATATTGGAAAAATTCTGCTGTGGTGTGTAGCTGGTTTTGGATTGTGCATGATTGGGTTTGGTCTTTCTAAGCTCTTCTGGTTGTCAATGGCATTGCTGATTTTAAGTGGTATGTTTGACTGTGTGAGCGTAATCGTTCGCAGCACGCTCATTCACACACTCACTCCCGAAAATATGAAAGGTAGGGTCTCTGCCGTTAACAGTATATTTATTGGCTCTTCCAATGAAATTGGCTCATTTGAGTCGGGGGTCGCAGCTAAGCTCCTGGGGGTGGTTCCCTCGGTCATCTTTGGGGGCTTGATGACACTTGGTGTGGTTGGTGTTACCTCATGGAAAGCAGACAAACTCAGGTCTTTGCATAATGTTCAATAGACCGATTTAGGTTCGATTCTGTTCATTTTTTCCTGAAAGGTTTTTTTTCAGAAGGTATAATTGATAGTTTTGCAGTCCAATTAAAAGCCTCTGTTCTACCGACAATGAAAAAGCCTTTTTTAATACCAAAAGCCGCCTTTTTAGTGCTCTTTTTTGTTGTGATTTCAGGGCGTCTGTTGTTGGCATCGGGCAATGAGCCTAGTGAAGAACCTAAGAAATTTGACGCCAATGAGGTGATTCTTCACCACGTAGTCGATGACCACCAATGGCATTTCACTGACCATGTTGTTTTACCTCTTCCAATCATTGTTTATTCCTCCGAAAAAGGGTTGGATGCTTTTTCATCTTCACGCTTTTTTGACGAACATCATAATCCGGTAGACTACAATGGTTATAAATTAGACCACAACCATATTCTTTTGGCAGATTCGGGTAAGGCCGTCTTTGATTTATCCATTACAAAGAATGTGGCTATGCTGTTGATTAATGCTACCCTATTATTTTTGATTCTCACGGCAGTCGCCAAATCGGCAAAAAACAGAACAGGCAAGGCACCTAAAGGCCTTCAGTCTTTTATTGAGCCCATCATCGTTTTCGTGCGCGATGAAATTGTGAAGCCGAACATCGGACACCACTACGAAAAGTTTTTGCCATATCTGCTAACACTATTTTTCTTTATCCTTTTCGGGAATTTATTGGGTCTTCTCCCCGGATCAGGTAACCTGACCGGAAATATTGCCGTAACACTGGTGTTGGCCGTGCTTACCTTCATCATTACTAACTTTAGCGGCAACAAAAATTATTGGTCGCATATTTTCTGGACACCTGGAGTTCCTCTTGTGCTTCGCCCTATCATTTTACCCGTGGAGATCATCGGCATTTTCACCAAGCCGTTTTCATTGACCATTCGGTTGTTTGTTGCCATCACCGCTGGCCACATTGTGTTGCTGAGTTTGATTTGCCTAACGTTTATTTTTCAAAGCTACGTAGTGGGCGTGGGTGTATCTATCGCGGTAATGTTTATCAACTTAATTGAATTGTTAGTGGCAGGTATTCAGGCGTATGTATTTACCTTGTTTACCGCATTGTATATTGGCATGGCCACAGCCGATGACCATCATTGAGATGGAATGATTTGAATTTTTTGTTTCACTTAAATCTATAAACTATGTTTTTTTCTTTAATTCTTGATGTTAGCATGGCCGTAATGGGCGCAGGTATTGGAGCTGGCCTTGTCGCAATTGGCGCAGGTATCGGTGTAGGTCGTATCGGTGGTTCAGCAATGGATGCAATTGCTCGTCAACCTGAGGCATCAGGTAAAATACAAGGAGCGATGCTTGTTATTGCTGCCCTTGTAGAGGTTGCTGCACTCTTCGGACTCGTTATCTGTCTTTTGATCGCTAACAAGTTGGCGTAAGAAAAACCAGAAGAACTTGCTTTGGCAATGGGCCTGGCAAGTTCTTCTATTTTTACAGAATAGAAACAAAAAACCAGATCAGAACATTAAACACTTAGTACATGGATTTATTATCTCCCGGAACAGGCCTAATTGTTTGGCAATTCATCATTTTCGTAGGCTTATTCTTTTTATTGAAAGCATTTGCCTGGAAGCCTATTTTGGCATCGCTTAAAGAACGCGAAGAATCCATTCAAAATGCGTTGGATTCTGCAGAAAAGGCGAAAATAGAAATGGCTTCTCTCAAGTCAGACAATGAAAAATTGTTGAAAGAAGCGCGGGAAGAAAGAGATCGCATGCTAAAGGATGCAAAAGATGCGGCCAATCGCCTGCATGATGAGGCGCAGGTTGCCGCAAGGAAAAACGCAGATCGTATTATTGAGGACGCGAAAGCCGTTATTCATACCGAAAAGCAAGCAGCCTTGCGAGATGTAAAAGCACAAGTGGCCATGTTCTCCCTTGCCATCTCTGAGAAATTGATCAAGAAGAACCTGTCAGAAGATAAGCAACAGAAAGAATTGGTCGACACATTTATCAAAGATCTAAAGTTAAATTAAATCATGGCCGATTCGAGGGTTGCATCGCGGTATGTTAAGTCATTGCTAGGATTAGCAGAAGAACAAAATGCATTGGAGCAAGTAAAGGCAGACATGGAATTGTTCGCCAGTGCATGTGCTTCCAACCGCGACTTAACCAACATGTTGAAAAGTCCGATCATTAAGCACGATAAGAAACTTGCGATCCTTGAAGCCATATTCGAAGGCAAAGTAAACCCGCTTACACTTGCCATTATTAAAATGCTGACACTGAAAAATCGCGAGCCGCTTTTGCCCGCTATTGCAGCTGAATTCCATAATGCTTACAACGTTCACAAAGGAATCCAAAAGGCAACCGTTGCAACCACTTTCACCATGGACGAGAAGATGAAGCTGGAGATGGAGAATTTGGTGAAGAAAATTAGTGGCAAAAATCAGATTGACCTGGTTCAAAAAGTGGATGCGGATCTTATTGGGGGGTTTGTACTCAATGTGGGCGACAAACAAATTGACGCATCGATTAAAAGTAAATTAAAAACCCTGAAGACTAAGTTTAGCGAAAACCCTTATATCAAAGAATTTTAACATCGAATTTTAAATTTTGAATTATACGTTATGGCAGAGATCAGACCAGAAGAAATTTCATCCATACTTCGCGAACAACTTTCGCAGTCACGCACGGATGCTGAATTAGAAGAAGTTGGCACTGTACTAACCGTGGGCGATGGAGTAGCTCGCATCTATGGATTAACGAAAGCACAAGCCGGTGAATTGATTCAATTCGAAAACGGGTTGAATGCATTGGTGTTAAATCTAGAAGAAGACAATGTCGGTGCGGTGCTTTTAGGTGAATCTAAAGGAATCAAAGAAGGTGATACTGTAAAACGTACAGGTCAAATTGCTTCCGTTAAAGTAGGAGATGGCTTATTAGGCAGAGTAGTAGATACGTTGGCAGCACCTATTGACGGCAAAGGGCCCATTAAAGGAGACTTATACGAAATGCCTTTGGAGCGTAAAGCACCGGGTGTAATCTTTCGCCAACCAGTGAATGAGCCTTTGCAAACTGGTATAAAGGCAATTGACGCAATGATCCCGATAGGACGCGGGCAACGTGAGTTAATTATTGGCGACCGTCAGACAGGAAAAACAGCGGTTGCAATTGATACCATCATCAATCAAAAAGAGTTTTATGAAGCTGGAAAGCCAGTGTATTGTATCTATGTAGCCATTGGACAAAAGGCTTCTACGGTGGCAGGTGTTGTTTCAACACTTGAAAAGGCAGGAGCAATGGCTTATACCGTGATCGTATTAGCTTCTGCTTCCGATCCCGCTCCTATGCAATTCTTCGCTCCTTTCACGGGTGCATCCATTGGTGAGTTCTTCCGCGATACAGGTCGCCCTGCTTTGGTTATCTATGACGATTTGTCTAAACAAGCAGTAGCCTATCGCGAAGTTTCGTTGTTGTTAAGAAGACCTCCGGGTCGCGAGGCTTATCCTGGAGATGTGTTCTATCTTCACTCTCGCTTGCTAGAAAGAGCAGCCAAGGTTATCAATAATGATGAGATTGCCGGTAAGATGAATGACCTTCCGGCATCAATAAAGCACTTGGTAAAAGGGGGTGGTTCACTCACTGCATTGCCGATCATCGAAACACAGGCGAATGACGTTTCTGCGTATATCCCAACCAACGTAATCTCAATTACAGACGGTCAGATTTTTTTGGAGACCAATTTATTTAACTCGGGTATTCGGCCAGCTATCAACGTAGGTATTTCGGTATCTCGTGTGGGTGGAAGCGCTCAAATTAAGTCAATGAAGAAGGTAGCCGGAACATTAAAACTAGATCAGGCTCAGTTCCGCGAGTTGGAAGCCTTTGCAAAGTTTGGTTCTGATCTGGATGCAGCGACAAAATTAACCATTGAGCGAGGACGTAGGAACGTGGAAGTATTGAAGCAACCACAATATCAGCCTGTACCTGTAGAGGAGCAGGTTGCGATGATTCTTACATCCACCAAAGGTTATATCGACAAGGTGCCTGTAAACAAAGTAAAAGCATTTGAAGCAGAGTTTATTCTGATCTTGAAAGCCCAGTATAGAAGCGTCTTGGACAATTTCCGTGCTGGAAAATTTGAAGATGCGGATGCAGAGACGGTGAAGAAAGTAGCTTTAGAGCTAGCGTCTAAATACTAATTTGTTGATGACCCAATTCGTTGATTCGGTAATGAGTCAACGAATCAACGAATCAACGAATCAATAAATTTATTGTGTATGGCAAGTTTAAAAGAAGTTAAGAGCAGAATATCTTCGGTGATTTCTACCCAGCAAATCACCAAAGCCATGAAAATGGTGGCAGCGGCCAAATTGCGCAAATCACAGGACAAGATTTCGCAAATGCGTCCATTTGCAAAGAAGATGAATGTGCTTTTACAAAACTTGTCAGCTGCTGGCACCGATGACCAGGCTTGGTACAATCAGGTAAGAGAAGAGAAGAAAATACTCATTGTTGCTATTAGTTCTGACCGTGGGTTATGCGGTTCTTTTAACAGTACCATTTTTAAAGCTGTCACGCGATTAGTTGAAGAAAAATACGCTGCCCAAGCAAAGAAGGGTCATGTGTCCTATTTGCCCATTGGCAAAAAGTCTTTTGAGTTTTTTGAAAAAAGAAACGCGCCCAGAATCAGTGATTATGCACTGCTTTTCCACGACTTAACCTTTGATAATGTATCTAGGGTTGGCGAGCATTTGATAGCCGTTTTCAAATCCGGGGAGTTCGATAAGATTGAAATCGTTTATAATGAGTTCAAGAACGTTGCTACCCAAATACTACGCATTGAGCAATTTCTGCCTATTCTACCTGTTGCAGATGGTCTAAAGAACTCAACCACTACTGACTATATCTACCAACCTAATCAGATCGAAATTCTTACAGGCCTTATTCCTAAGTCTTTGAAAGTGCAGCTTTATAAAGCATTGTTAGATTCAAATGCTGCGGAAAATGGCGCTCGAATGACTGCTATGGATAAAGCCACCGACAATGCAGGTGAATTGCTAAAAGAATTGAAATTAACATATAACCGGACTCGCCAAGCTGCTATCACCAAAGAGATCCTCGAGATTGTAGCTGGAGCAGAAGCCTTGAAATCTGCCTAGGCGCTGAAAGGAATTCAACGCCATAGGCATTTTACTGAAAAATAGTTGGTGTTCAAACCCTCTCCGGAATTTTCAAATTCAGCTAGTTACAAGTGGTTTGGGTTAAACCAAGACTATGCGTTAGGAGTAAAATTTTGACTTCTAGATTAAACCGTCATAATTTCCGCTTCCTTTTTTCGTAGGAAGGCATCAATCTTCAGCATGAAGTCATCGGTTAGTTTCTGAACCGTCTCTTCTGCATTCTTTACATCGTCTTCCGAAACGCCCTTTATCTTTTTTAAACTTTCGTTGGTCTCTTTGCGAATGCTTCGAATGCTAACTTTGCCCTGCTCACATTCGTGGCTAACCTGTTTTACCAATTGCTTGCGTCTCTCCTCCGTAAGCATGGGTATGTTGATAATTACTTGTTGCCCGTCATTTTGGGGGGTTAGGCCCAAATTTGCATTGATAATTGCTTTTTCAATCTCTTGAATCAATCCCTTTTCCCACGGCCGTATGAATAGGGTTCGGGCGTCAGGAGTGGTGATAGATGAAACCTGGCTAAGTGGGCTCATCGCACCGTAGTAGGATACCAGTAAGCCGTCAAGCATTGACGGATTTGCTTTACCCGCTCTGATCTTGCTAAGTTCGAGCGACAGGTGATTGAGGGCCTTGTTCATTTGATCTTTGGCCTCGTCCAAATATAATTCGATTTCTTCCATACTGCATTTTTGATTTAAGAACTACGATCTCAGATTTTGTGGGGTCATCTTATCATTTTCAAATCAATGAATTTTCAAATTAACTAATTAGTGTTCCCGCTTCTTCGCCTTGGGCAATTTTTAAAAGGTTTCCTTTTTTATTCATATCGAAGACGATGATAGGAAGCTTGTTTTCTTGACAGAGCGTAAAGGCTGTCATATCCATGATATTCAAGTTCTTTTCATAAGCTTCTTGAAATGACAATGTTTTGTAACGAACGGCATCCGGATATTTTTCGGGATCTTTTGTGTAAACGCCATCTACTCTTGTTCCCTTCAGCACTACGTCTGCCTGAATTTCAATCGCGCGCAAACTAGCCGTTGAATCGGTCGTGAAGTAGGGATTACCAATGCCGGCCCCAAAAATTACAATTCTGTTTTTCTCGAGATGACGAATGGCTCTTCTTCTAATAAAAGGTTCGCACACTTGCTCCATCTTGATACCGGCTAACAGCCTTGTATACATTCCATGTCGTTCCAGCGCGCTCTGTAGTGCCATTGCATTAATTACGGTGGCCAACATCCCCATGTAATCGCCTTGCACCCTATCAATTCCAAGAGCCTCAGCCTGACCGCCTCTAAAAATATTTCCTCCTCCTATCACAATCGCTATTTGCACCCCTTGATCTTTGAGTGCTTTGATTTCCGCTGAATATTGCTCGAGGACGGCTGGATCAATGTTGCTGTTTTTAGAGCCCATTAAGGCCTCTCCACTCAATTTAAGAACGATGCGTTTGTATTTCATTTGTGTTTTGTAGGGGCTAAAACCTCGTAAATATGCATTGATTTTTAGAATTTCCCAGAGGGGCTAAATCAACTATTTTCTTTGCAGTCGAACCAATTGTTCTTTCCAGATAAGCTTACCTCGTTTGTCCTCCAATTCTTTTCTAACCATAATATTTTCCGTAGCGCTCACAAACAACCTGGAAGTAACGGAATCAAATTTTACAGCATCATAAAACTGACGTTCGAATACAAAAACCGAATCAACCGAAAGGGTTGAAGTCAATTGCAAACGAGGCAATATCTCACGAATGCACATTTGGTATTTCCCTCTTTCATCTTCACCATCCCTACAAAAACCCGGTTTATTCAATTCGAATAAATCGCTATTGATGAAGAGCAAATTTCTCTTGCGATAGATGGAAACTACCTTAATAGCTCCTTCTACCTCTTTTTCGTTTTCGATAGAGGCCCATCCCTTCAATTGATTACCCATAAATTTTTTAACTATCAATGAATACTCGGTTGGTGCAGCCCCAGAACTTTCTCGAGAGTACGTTGCCTCTTGAAGGCCTATGACACCCTTGCTCAGATAAATAAGTAAAAACGGAATAAAGAAAAAAGTGAATAAGAGGTAGGAAAACCCAATCAATCGATATCTAAGTGTCAACCGGCCAAGTCCATTTGCCAGACGCACGGGTAGATCTTTCAAGTAAGGAATCGGCAGAAAGATTAAGACACCAATAAAGTTAAATAGAAAATGTGCAATAGCTATACTGATTGCTGCATTTGAATTGAAGGTGGCAGCGATAAACGCTGTGACGGTGGTGCCAATATTTGCGCCTAAAATAAATGGGACTGCTGATTTTAACTTGACCACTTTCTTCGCAACTAATGGTACTACCAACGAAGTGGTTACAGTGCTCGACCTGATGGCTGCCGTAGTAAGCAATCCCCAGGTAAATGACTTCAGTGTATTCTTAAAAAAGAATCGTTGAAATTTTTCTGGAGAGCTAAACCCTAGAATGTTTGTAATCACCTTTCTAAAAAATAGAATAGATCCAAATAGCAAGACAATAGAAAAGATTCCCAGTAAAAAACCGTTATCGATGGCTTCTGTCAGTAACGAGATAATCCACTCAAACCGGCCACCCAAAAAAGAAAAATTCACATGGATGGTGCCAGAGGGCTCATGGAAAAAATTTGTGGCAATACTTCTCGACATCCCTGATAGAAATCCAAAATAATATTCAAGCGGAAAAAGAATTACGGTCGTTAAGATGTTGAAAAAATCGTGGTAGGTACCCGCGGCTACTGCGCGCCTGAATTCCTTTTTCTTGGTTATAAAACCCAAAGAAACGATGGTGCTGGTAATCGTTGTCCCAATGTTAGCGCCCATAATAATAGGGATCGCTGCTTGTAGTGAAATGGATCCCGAAGCAACCAACGCGACAACCATTGAAGTCGTGGCTGAACTGCTTTGAATAATGGCAGTTACTAGCAGCCCTATAAACAAACCAGTAAATGGATTTGAGGTTGCCAACAAAATGGTCTCTGTTGCAACCTTTCCCAGTTGCTGCAACGATGCAATCATCAGATCAAGGGAGAACAGGAAAACGAGCAAAGCGGCAAGAATGTAGGCCGCATTTCGGAGGTAGATTTTCCAAGGTTGTGTTGCGCTTGGCTCTTGTTTTTCCGTAGGTGTGATTTCCTCCATGCTTATCGAGTAAATATAAGCAGTAGTGGAATAATAGTTTCGATTGGTAACTTTAATTTATTCTGCAATCGCCAATGAATTCGACAATTATGCGCTGAGTTGGGCAATCGCCATCCAAGCCATCAGTCCAGGCGCGAGCATCAATGCGTCTTCATCTATATCAAACGTAGGTGTGTGAACGTAAGATGTGATCCCCTTTGACTCGTTTCTGGTGCCCAGGCGATAAAATGAAGCGGGGATAACCTGCGAATAATAGGCAAAATCTTCTGAGCCGAGTGTCAGATCAATGTCCACCACATTTTCCTTCCCTACATACTCTTCTGCTGCCTGTTTAACAAACCTGGTTAGCATTGGGTCGTTTTCCAGACAGGGGTAGCCATGGTGAATATCCACCTCGCACTTCCCACCCATCCCTTCTGCAATGTTTTCGGCCATCTTTTTAATCTTTTGCAAACCTTCTTCCCTCCAACGCTCATCCAATGCTCTGAACGTTCCGGCAATATTTACCTCATCGGGAATAATATTAGTAGCACCGTCTGCCGTGATTTTTCCAAATGTTAATACTGTGGGATGTTTTGGGCTTGCATTTCGACTGATGATTTGCTGCAATGCAACGATTATGTGTGACGCGATAACTACCGGATCGATGGTTAACTCGGGTGTAGCCCCATGTCCTCCTTTGCCTACCACGCGTAAATAAATTTCATCGCTGCTGGCCATATACTTTCCTTCGCGAAAGCCAATTTTGCCAACCGGTAGTAGAGGAAACACATGCTGACCAAGAATGGCTGATGGTGCGGGATTTTCCAGTACACCCTCCTTAATCATGATAGAAGCACCACCTGGATTCTTTTCTTCCCCTGGTTGAAAAATCAGTTTGACAGATCCTTCAAACTGGCCTTTGATTTGATTCAATATTTTGGCTGTTCCAAGCAACGAGGCGGTATGCACATCGTGACCGCAGGCATGCATGACTCCTTTGTTGGTTGATTTGTAATCTTTGGAATTGATCTCTTGAATCGGTAACGCATCAATATCCGCGCGTAACGCGATGATCTTCTTAGTTGGATTTTTACCTTCAATAATGGCTACCACCCCGGTTCCTGCTATACCCTCATGGGCTTGTATCCCAAAAGAAAGAAGCTGCTTGGCAATAAACTTGGCGGTGTTATACTCTTGATAGGAAAGCTCAGGATGGGCGTGCAAATGCCTTCTGAAAGAGATTACCTCGTCAGCATAAGCTGAAGAGAACTGTTGGATTTCTTTGAGAAGCGACATAAAACAAAAGTAGGCAAACGAAAAGCTATTTGATCATAATTCGTTCTGGCACTAAAATCGCGTTAGTAAAAACCCTTTTTAGCCGATATAAATCCTTTTGTGCTTCCAAACGGGTAAAATACTTGCCGACAGTTACTCTAAATTTGGGTTGCTGGTATTGCACATTGGCTTTCAAATCTTGCATAAGCTCCGACATCTTCGCTTTTGTGTTTAATGCCTCTTCCTTCTTCTGGCCGGAATAGATTTGAATGGTATGGCCATCAACAAATTTTCTTGTGAGGTTGAACCGGTCTATGCTATCTAATATCGCATCTACTTTTTCATTCACTGCAAATTGAACCGGCACTGAAGGAACCGGACTCTTAACTCGTAGACTATCTTTTGGTTTAATCGTTTCTAAATTCACTTTCGGCCGGAGGGCGCTGAGATCTTCATAATAGGGCCTTGTGGGTCGCTGCGCCTGGCAAGCGGTGGCTAACAAGAAAAAGAAGATAGGAGTCAGAAGATAGAAGTTAGAATGGGAGATTCCAGCTTCTGACTTCTGACTTCTGACTTCCATTTTTCTGTATTCCACTTTCATTGCTCAATTACAATACATCTGCCCGCTTGAATATCGTCTTCGACTTTCTTGTACTTCACATCTTTTAGAACACGCCCATCAGGATATTGTACGGTCACTTTATCATTTCGCCCAGCTATCTTTTCCGACTTAACCGGCATTACTTTCTCCTCCGTCTTTTGTTGCTGCGGCTGTGCGCCTCCACCCTGAAGTAATGAACGCGATTCTTCTTTTTGTTCGCTTAGCCGCTGGCGCTTTTGCGCCCTGGCTTCCTGCACCTGGTCTGAATCTTGGACAGGGATGTCACCTTTCATTAAAAAGGAGGCTGTCTCTTCGTTCACCTTGGCAATAAATCGTTTGAATGCCTCAAACCCTTCGAACTTATAAATCAACAATGGATCTTTCTGTTCATAGACAGCATTCTGAACGGATTGCTTTAAATCATCCATATCGCGCAAATGCTCCTTCCACTGCTGATCAATAATAGCAAGCGTGATCATTTTCTCCATGGCCTTGATTAGCTCGCTGTTTTTTGTCTCCACGCACTTTTTCAAGTTGGCAGCAACTCCAATCTGCTTTGTGCCATCTGTAAAAGGAATCAAAATATCCTGAATAGTGGCGCCACGTGTTCGGTAGATGTCATTGATAAACGGCAATGCCTTTTCAGCAGCCATTTTGTTCTTGTGAGTGTATTGCTTTAAGGCCTCTTCATACAATCGATCACTGATAACCGCTTGGTCTAACTTCGCAAACTCATCAGCGGTTATAGCGAAGTCTACACCTAATGTTCGCAGCGCATTGATTTTGAAATCCTCGAGATTCTCTGCTGCTTTACCATTTGCTACCACATCATCGCAGGTATCAAAAAGCATGGTGAGAATATCCAGTTGCAGACGTTCTCCGAAAAGAGCATTGCGTCTTCTCTTATAAATAACTTCACGTTGAGAGTTCATCACGTTGTCATATTCCAACAAACGCTTACGAATACCAAAGTTATTTTCCTCCACTTTCTTTTGTGCCCGTTCAATTGAGCTGGTCACCATGGAGTGCGAAATAACTTCTCCTTCTTTCAACCCCAATCTATCCATAATGCGCGCAATACGTTCAGGCATGAACAACCGCATTAGGTTGTCTTCCAGCGAAACATAAAACTGTGAAGACCCAGGGTCGCCCTGACGACCAGATCGTCCTCTCAACTGTCTGTCTACCCTACGTGATTCGTGTCGCTCGGTACCAATGATAGCAAGACCCCCTGCGGCACGTGACTCTGGAGTGAGTTTAATATCCGTACCACGACCAGCCATGTTGGTGGCAATGGTGACTGTTCCCGGCTTACCAGCTTCCGCCACAATCTCAGCCTCGCGCTGATGTTGCTTCGCATTCAGCACCTGGTGCTTTATTTTTTTCATTGTGAGTAATCGACTCACCAATTCTGAAATTTCAACCGAAGTAGTTCCCACTAGCACCGGCCGCCCAGCTGCTGTCAGTTTTACAATTTCTTCTACAACGGCATTAAACTTTTCGCGCATGGTTTTGAAAACCAAATCGTCTTGATCCTTGCGAGTGGCTGGCTTGTTGGTTGGTATTACAACTACATCCAACTTATAGATATCCCAAAGTTCGCCCGCCTCTGTTTCAGCTGTTCCAGTCATACCGGCCAGCTTATGATACATGCGAAAATAGTTTTGCAATGTAATGGTGGCATAGGTTTGTGTGGCGTCCTCTACCTTTACATTTTCCTTTGCTTCAATGGCCTGGTGCAATCCATCCGAATATCTTCTGCCGTCAAGTACGCGGCCAGTTTGCTCATCAACAATTTTCACCTTCCCATCCACAATGATGTACTCGGTATCTTTTTCAAAAAGTGTGTACGCTTTTAAAAGTTGGTTAACACTATGAATGCGTTGCGATTTCGTAGAATAATCACGGATGAGTTCTTCCTTTTTTTGAAATCGCTGTTCATCGGTAAGTGCGGCATCCTTCTCTAGCTTATTCAACTCAATACCGATTTCTGGCATGATAAAGAACTTTGGATCTTCTCCCTCGCCAGTGATTAAATCAATTCCTTTTTCAGTCAGGTCTACACTATTGTCTTTCTCATCGATCACAAAATACAAAGGCGCATCTGCCACTGGCATCTCCTTCTTGTTGTCTTGCAGATGGAAATTTTCTGTTTTCTGTAAGATTGATTTGTTACCCATCTCACTCAACATCTTGATGAGTGGCTTATATTTCGGCATCGCCCTGTATGCTCTAAACAAAGACAACCCTCCGTCTTTTTCCATGCCGTCAGCGATCTGCTTCTTCGCATCGTTGAGATACTGATTGACTAACTTTTTCTGAGCTTCTACCAACTTATTGATCCGTGGTTTAAGGTCATAAAACTCGTGTTCGTCACCGCGTGGAACGGGACCAGAAATGATCAAAGGCGTCCGAGCCTCATCAATCAAAACACTGTCAACCTCATCGACCATGGCATAATGATGACCTCGTTGTACCAATTCCTCGGTCTCACGCGACATGTTATCGCGCAGATAATCAAATCCAAATTCGTTGTTGGTTCCGTAACAAATGTCAGCTCGGTAAGCATCGCGTCTGGCTATCGAGTTGGGTTCATGTTTGTCGATACAATCCACCGACAAACCATGAAACTGAAAAATGGGCCCCATCCATTCACTATCACGTCTCGCCAGGTAATCGTTGACTGTAACGATATGAACACCTCTTCTGGCTAGCGCATTCAAGAATGCCGGAAATGTTGCTACTAACGTCTTTCCTTCACCGGTTGCCATCTCGGCCACCTTACCTTCATGTAATGCAATACCACCGATGATCTGCACTTCATAATGCACCATATCCCAGGTGGTGAGGTTTCCGGCAGCCATCCACTGACGGCTCCATTGTGCCTTGTCACCATTTATTTTAACATTGGCATGCTTTGCTGATATAAGCCGATCAAATTCAGTGGCAGTGACTTCCAGGTATTCATTATCCTTAAACCTTCTGGCTGTCTCGCGAATAATGGCGAAAGCGCGAGGTAATACCTCTACCAAAACCTTCTCTAATTCTTTATTGCGATCCTTTTCAATCTGATCAATCTGGTTGAATATAGCTTCCTTCTCACTAATATCTTTGTCAGGGTCATCGGCAATTTGCTTGTGCAATGCTGCCAACTGATCATCGATTGATTTGAGTTTTTGGTTAATTTCTTCCTGGATAGCCTGTGTACGAGCTCGC
Source organism: Flammeovirgaceae bacterium (assembly GCA_021299455.1). Taxonomy (GTDB): domain Bacteria; phylum Bacteroidota; class Bacteroidia; order Cytophagales; family Cyclobacteriaceae; genus ELB16-189. The sequence goes on from JAJTGQ010000042.1 coordinate 59,980, forward strand.
AACTCGTCATGTGTGATAGAGATCAGCTTTTCGCCTTCCTGTTTAGTTGCCTCTACGAGCGGCATCATCCGCTTAATATCCTTCTCTGACTTGGTGCCAAATAGCTTGGCGATAAGTTTTAACATAAAATGGTCAATGGTCGATGTAAATAGTCAAATTTCGCCCTCGCAAAAGGCTTCAAAGTTAATGGAATTTGGGGTGCAATTATAGTTCCAAGGTGCCCTCAAACACCTTTTTGGCAGGCCCAATCAGATAAACATCTGTAAACAAGCCATCCTGACTTGATTTAAACTCAACTGAAAGCAAACCGCCTAATGTCTGGATGCTGACTGGGGACGTGTACCCCTGAAATGATGAAGCTAAAGCCGCGGCTGTTACCCCTGTTCCACATGATAAAGTCTCATCCTCTACGCCCCTTTCGTAAGTCCGAACAAAAATAGTGTTGTTCGGTAAGAGCTGCACGAAATTCGCGTTGGTGCCGGCCGGCTTAAATGGTTCGCTGAATCTGATTTTTCTTCCCTCTTCAACCACGGGGAAATTTTTTGCTTCATCAACAATTTGTATCAGATGCGGAGATCCCGTGTTAATGAAAATCCCCTTGCCCGTGCTCTTCATCTCCTTGACATCATTCATCTTAAGCCGGACGATATGATTGGGGAGCAAGTTCGCTTCATGCAAACCATCGTAAGCATTGAAAGTAGCGTGATGCTTTATCATTCCCAACTCTGATGCCATCGTTACCGCGGCCCTGCTTCCATTGCCACACAAGCTAGGTGAGCCATCGCTGTTGAAATAAATTAAATTGAAATCATACGTGGGGTGTTTTTCGATCAGCATCAGTCCGTCTGCCCCAACCCCAAACTTTCGGTCACAAATTCTTTTTACTTGATCTTCCGAGAACGAAAACACGCCCATCAGATTGTCAATGATAACAAAATCGTTACCGGTGGCTTCGTATTTTTGAAAAGATATTTTCATCAGTTGAAATAGGGGTAGTAAGTTGGATACTGGAGATCAGAAACGTTGGAAAACGTCCAGCATCTAATTCATTTTACTTCTTCATAGTCGATATAGTCGCCCCCTTTGATGGTGCCATTGCGCTTATCCTTCTTCGCAGCAGCCGGGTTATTATTTTCTGGTTTTCTGTATTGTGTCCGTGACTGCTGCGAAGCTGCCCCCGCCCGAAAGAACAACCCTCCGATTTTATAAAAAACATAAGCGATGATCCCGAGGCTCAGAAGGAACTTGAACATAGTCGAATTTCTTGAATGCAAAGACAAAAATAGCAATAGAAATACAAGAACGGAAAAAGTGATATTTCGGTTCGATTTGGACTGCAAAAAAACCAAAAAAGGGACACCTTAAAAAAAGGCACTTTTACGATTAGAATCCAAATCGAAAAGTTGGACAATCCCAATCAACGGTTCTCTATTTGATTTACTATTTTCATTTTTTGAAAAGCCTCAGATTTAGAAATCGGCCTTGAATTTTCTAGAAAATGTTTCCAACCCTTTTCCTTGTCTTCAACATCAAACGGATTTGGTGGAATGCTGGAAACGTTGTTCTGAATCATATCTCAAAGGTGCAAAAAAATTAACCCTGACAGTAGTTTGATTCTATCTCACTTTCATTGGCAACCATCATTTGAAGAATTTATCATTTATTCTCTATTAGCCTGGAAGCAACCAGCAAAATCCTCTTCTTGCTAATATAGCCCGTTTCTACGTTATAAAACAATTCTTTTGGGTATCCTTCTACTTCCATTAACCTCGATCTTTCATTTTTCAACACACTAACTATTTGTGCTTGCGAGATACGGTCTGGATCAGTTGAGAAATTTATTTCAGAAATATCAAGATCTAAATCCATGCTTATCGACTCAAATACAGATTCCGCTCGTTGTAAATATTCAAGAAGTAATCATCCATTAAATCGTCAATGAAATAAATCGCCTCACCCGTAGATTTCATCTCTGGGCCAAGTTCTTTGTTCACTTCAGGGAATTTGCTAAATGAGAAAACTGGAACCTTTATCGCATACCCTTTTCTAGTTGGATTGAAATTGAAATCACCTACTTTCTTCTCGCCCAACATTACCTTGGTCGCGTAATTTACATAAGGCTCATCATAGGCTTTGCAAATAAACGGAACTGTGCGGGATGCCCGCGGATTTGCTTCAATAATGTAGACTTTATCATTTTTGATCGCGAACTGAATATTGATCAATCCCACTGTTTTTAGCGCAATCGCAATACGTTTTGTATAAGTTTCAATTTGTTTAATGACAAAGTCGCCCAAATTGTACGGAGGCAACACGGCATACGAATCTCCAGAATGAATACCTGCAGGCTCAATATGCTGCATGATACCAATGATATAGACGTCTTCACCATCGCAGATCGCGTCTGCTTCTGCTTCGATGGCACCATCGAGGAAATGATCTAACAATACTTTGTTCTCGGGAAGGTGTTTCCAAATATCGAGAATGTGATTTTCTAATTCTGTTTCGTTTATTACAATCTTCATGCTCTGACCTCCCAACACATAAGATGGACGAACTAATAATGGAAAGCCAATGGTCTTTGAAACTTCGAGTGCTTCATCCGCGTCCGTTGCAACTCCGAAGGTCGGATATGGAATATTGAGATCTTTTAAAAGGGTTGAAAAACTTCCGCGATCTTCCGCCAGATCAAGCGCCTCATAAGATGTGCCCATGATCCGCACACCATATTTGTGCAGCTTCTCTGCCAATTTCAGTGCGGTCTGTCCTCCTAATTGAACGATCACGCCAATCGGCTTTTCATGTTGAATTATATCCCACAGGTGTTCCCAGAATACTGGTTCAAAATAAAGTTTGTCTGCAATATCAAAATCTGTGGAGACTGTTTCCGGATTGCAATTAATCATGATGGCTTCATACCCACACTCTTTTGCTGCTAGTATTCCATGCACGCAAGAATAGTCAAACTCAATTCCTTGACCGATTCGATTTGGCCCAGAGCCTAAGACAATTACCTTCCTTTTATTGGTGGGAATTGATTCGTTTTCTGTATCGAAGGTAGAGTAGTAATAGGGCGTCTTCGCTTCAAACTCTGCCGCACAAGTATCCACTAATTTAAACACGCGGTTGATACCCATCTCTCTTCTCTTCAAATGAACTTCGCTTTCGAGGCAATCCATCAGGTGAGCTAGCTGGCGATCAGCATATCCTTTTTCTTTTGCCGTACGCATTAAGTCTACGGGGATGCTATCAAGGCTATGCTTTTCAATTTCGCTTTCAAGCTCTATTAAATCCCAAATTTGTTCTAAAAACCACTTATCGATTTTTGTCAGATTTTGAATCGTCTTCATAGAGATTCCCAACTTCATCGCGTCATAAATATGGAAAAGGCGATTCCAACTCGGGTGCTCCAGACTATACAAAATATCCGCTTGCTTGGTCAATTCTTTTCCATCCGCACCGAGTCCGTTTCGTCTGATCTCCAAACTCTGACAGGCTTTTTGTAAAGCCTCCTGAAAATTTCGACCAATACCCATTACCTCCCCCACTGATTTCATTTGTAATCCAAGCTTGCGATCAGCACCTGGAAATTTGTCAAAATTCCAGCGAGGAATTTTGACAATAACATAATCAAGCGCTGGCTCAAAGTAGGCGGTCGTTGTGCCCGTGATGGCATTTGACAGCTCATCCAGGTTATAACCGATTGCCAGTTTCGCGGCTATTTTTGCAATAGGATAACCAGTAGCCTTTGAAGCAAGAGCGGATGAACGAGAAACACGTGGATTTATTTCAATACCGATGATATCATCATTGTCAGGATTCACTGAAAATTGGACGTTACAACCTCCGGCAAATTGGCCTATGCCATTCATCATTTTTATCGCGAGATCACGCATGCGCTGGTAGACGGTGTCAGGCAAAGTCATGGCAGGAGCCACCGTGATGGAGTCACCTGTGTGTATACCCATCGGATCAAAATTCTCAATCGAACAAATAATAATCACGTTGCCGATTCCATCACGCAGCAACTCCAACTCGTACTCCTTCCAGCCCATAATGCTTTGCTCCACCAATACCTCATGGATAGGCGAAGCTTGTAGCCCTCGATTCAACGCATGGTCAAAATCTTCTGCCTTCTGAACAAAACCGCCTCCGGTGCCTCCCAATGTAAAAGATGGACGGATCACAAGTGGAAATCCAATTTCCTGTGCAATCTCCTTTCCTTTCAAAAAAGAGGTAGCTGTTGCTCCTTTGCAAACGCCCACATTAAGTTCAATCATTTTCAACCGAAACTTCTCTCGGTCTTCCGTGGTCTCGATCGCCTTGATGTCAACCCCAATTATTTTTACTCCATAATGCTCCCAAATCCCGGCTTTATCGCAGTCGATGCAAAGATTCAATGCCGTTTGACCACCCATGGTAGGCAGCACAGCATCCACATGATGTTTCTCGAGTATTTCCTTTATGTACTTCTTCTCCAAGGGCTTAAGGTAGACATGATCGGCAGTCACCTTGTCCGTCATAATAGTAGCCGGATTCGAGTTGATTAATATTACTTCGATGCCCTCTTCGCGTAGTGATCGAGAGGCCTGCGACCCTGCATAATCAAATTCACATGCTTGGCCAATGATAATTGGCCCACTTCCGATGATGAGGACTGAACGAATACTGCGATCTCTTGGCATGGATGGGTTGGATAAATCGAGCCTGCCTGCTCCGCCAAATGGCGGATTCGGCAAAGGCAGGCAAAAATAAGAAGCTTGAGAACCCAATCCTCTCATTTTGAAAATTATATTCTTGAAAATCTAGAGAAACAAAAAAGGAGGCCTAGACCTCCCTTTTTGATGCTGGCAATCGATCAATCAATTCAATTTGATAAACTTTTTTGTGATGATTGATCCACCTACTTCTGCTTTAATAATATACAGACCACCAGGAAGGTCACCAACCAAAAATTCCTTCTCAACTGACTTTGCAATCGGCTGAACAACTACATTTTGATGAACGGCTCCTTGCGCACTTACAAATTGAAGCTGAACGGGGATATCATCCAGCGTACTAAACTTTACGGTCACTATTGACCCATTGGTGGGATTTGGATAAATGCTAAATGAGCTTTCAAAAAGTGATTTTTCAATTCCTGTAATTGGCCCCTGAATACTCAGGTTATCAATAGCCCAACCCCAAGCATTAACGGTCGCGTTTGCATTCATCCGGAATCGGATTAACACTTGATCTCCGCTTTTGAAATTCCCGTTTTGTAAAAGGTTGACAACCCTCGATTTGAACAAAGAAGAAGTGCCATTTGATTTGGCATTGTAAACTGTAAGCCAAGTTGACTGACC
>JAJTGQ010000017.1 GCA_021299455.1 Flammeovirgaceae bacterium
GAAATTTTATATTACCTTGCGAGCACCCCCCAATACAGACCGATTCACTGCGAGGGGATGGGTTTCACCATCCTCCGTTTTGAATAATATCTGTTTGGAAATCTGACAAAAAAAGTGTCCGCCTAAACAAGACCACCTCATAGGGTCAAGGTTAACCAAAACAATTTGATATTGTTTTATTTCCATTCTTCGAAGGTTTCTTCTTTAAAAACGTCCGGTAGTAACAATTTGTCATCGCCATTTTCGTGCATTTTCTTAAAAGCTTTTTCCCAACCCTTCCGTGCAGATGCCTTTGGTTTCAAAACGATGTGATCTTTTTCAAGAATTAATTCCATGGTGTCTTGAATATGATACTTCTCAAGCACCGTTTTTGATAAACGGATGCCTTTCGAATTTCCGATTGATACTAATGAAATGTCCATGGCTTTTGTGGTGTAATTACAATGTTACTACATTTTCAAACGATGTCCAAATCCTGTTTAAAGCATGGTCTGTATGTTTGTTGCTCAACAAATCGCTATGAACCCCTATCTGGCGCATGCGTCCCGCAGCGAGACCCTTGCGCCAGAGGGGCAAAAAAGAAAGGCGCTCATCGAGCGCCCTTCTTTTTTTAATCTGAGTTATTGACTAAAACCCACCTCTGTATTTGTATGTCTTAGCTACTTTATCAATCGCTACCATGTAGGCTGCAATGCGCAGCGATACTTTGTACTCGTTCGCTGTTTTGTAAACATTATCAAATGCATCTTTCATAATCCTGTCGCTTCTTCTGTTCACACGGTCAGCTGTCCACTTGTAGCCCAAGCGGTTCTGCACCCACTCAAAATAAGAAACAGTAACGCCACCCGCATTGGCTAAAATATCCGGCACCACACTGATTCCTTTTTCGTAAATGATATTATCTGCTTTTGACGAAGTCGGGCCGTTCGCGCCCTCTACGATCAACTTAGCCTTTATATTACCGGCATTGCTACCTGTAATAACATCTTCCGTTGCCGCAGGCACCAATACATCAACATCGAGTGTTAAAAGATCTCCGCTTGGTATTTTCTCTGCTTGAGTAAAACCTTCCAGAGAACCTTTATTGGCATCGCGATACTTCACAGCTGCTTCAATATCGATTCCGTTTGAGTTATAGTAAGCACCATTCAGATCACTGATGGCTTGCACTTTTAATCCACGCTCAGACAGCAATCGCGCAGCCCATGAGCCCACGTTTCCAAATCCTTGCACGGCACATGTTGCCTTGTAAGGATTGATTTTTAATTTCTCCATGGCAGCCAACGATGACACCATCACACCACGACCGGTTGCTTCGGTTCTTCCGAGTGATCCGCCCAATACAATTGGCTTACCAGTGACAACGGCATTCACCGTCATACCTTGTGTTCTGGAGTACTCGTCCATTAACCACGCCATTTCACGGGGACCAGTACCCATATCTGGTGCGGGAATATCTTTATCAGCACCGAAAATATCAATCATCGAAAGAGTGTAAGCGCGCATTAAGCGCTCAATTTCACCTGCGGACATTTCCCGAGGATTGCAAGCAACTCCGCCTTTGGCACCTCCATATGGAATATCCACCACAGCACACTTCCAGGTCATCCAGGCAGCCAGTGCTTTTACCTCATCCAAATTAACATGTGGATCGAACCGAATGCCGCCTTTTGAAGGACCAAGAATCGTGGAGTGAATAACACGATAACCCTCAAAAACCTTGATACTGCCATCGTCCATTGTAACAGGCAATGAAACAATAACCTGCCGTGCAGGCACTTTCAAAACATTGTACACTTCTTCCTCAAGCCCTAAAATTTGAGAGGCCGTGCGGAAACGAGACATCATTGCCTCAAACGGATTTTCTTTGTCTACTAAGGGTGCTGGTTCGATATAAGCCATAAACTGATTATTGATTTACAATTTTTTGATTTACGATTTTCTAAATCATCGGTTTGTTAACGGAATCGTCTTTTTTGATGGAACGAAATCGGTTGCAAAGATAGATAAATAGTTCAGAAGGATTGAATGAAGCCTAACACGGTATAATGTTTTGGGTTTTTTCGAAGATATGAAACAAAAGGTTGAGCTTCCTTGAATAGGCATTAAGTTCTATTGCTTTCCCACTAAAAGTCTTTTAAGTTAAGGGATCCGGGTGCATTTCAAATTGTAGCAGTAGTTTTCTTCATTGCCCTCACTCTTTTAAACTCTTCCATTCCTTATAGCTTGTGGTCCCTCTCCCGGGGGAAAGGGGATAATGAACTGCGTGAACGTAGTACCTCAATGGGGTGAGGGTAAAAAAGGCGCGTCAATTTGAAATTCACTCAGGGATACTTAGACGGCTTTTGATTCGGTAAATTTGTATCTTTAACTTGAATTTTAAAAAGATGGCCACAGCCGAACAAAAGAAACTTTACACCCAAGAAGAGTATCTTTCGCTGGAGCGGAAAGCAGAGGTGAAAAGCGAGTTTTTCAAAGGCGAAATTTTTGCGATGGCTGGTGCTACTCGAAGCCACAACATTATTACTGGAAATCTTTTTTCCTATTTACACGCACAATTGAAACCGAAAGGATGCCGCCCCTATGCGAATGATATGAGATTGCATACACCGGGTACCGCGTTTTATACATACCCGGATATCGTGGTCGTTTGTGGAAAAGAGGAATTTTTGGATGGCGAGTTTGATACGCTGTTGAATCCTGTTTTTCTGGTGGAGGTTTTGTCGTCTTCCACGGCTGACTACGATATTGGTCGCAAGTTTATGCGTTATCGATCGATTCAAAGCCTAAAGGAGTATTGGACCATTTCCTCCTACGAATATCGATTTCAAAAATTTCTAAAAAGCGAAGTCGATGAAAGTTGGGTATTTAGTGAGACGATTAACCCCAATGATGTTGTGCGAATTTCAAGTCTAGATGTGTTGGTTTCTCTTGCAGAAGTATATGAAGGCGTGGAGTTTTAAAAAATCTCCAGGAATGCTACAATAAAAGGTGCTGAAATAAACAATCCATCGAAGCGATCGAGGAACCCGCCATGCCCCGGCAAACTGTTCCCCGAGTCTTTGATTTCGATACTTCGTTTCAAGAGCGATTCAATTAAATCTCCATATACCCCACCGATTATAATAATCACACAAATGCTAAGCCATTTCCAAAAAGGCAATAGTTCAAAGAAATAAGAAATGCCGTAGGTCATTGTCAGCGCTAGTAACGCGCCACCTATCACACCCTCCCACGATTTCTTGGGAGAGATTCTTTCAAATAATTTCCTTTTTCCAAAAAGTGAACCTGCAAAATAAGCGCCTGTATCGGTCGCCCATAAAATAAACAGACATCCGAATATGATTTCAAAATGATACGTGCCTTCTTCGAAGGCTGCGATGTTTAGTAATGCCAACGGTACAGCGATATAGAATATTCCAAGAAAGGTATAGGCAATATTGGTAAACGGCTTGCGCTCAAATTTTTTATACAATTTAATCATGTAGACACATGACAGCAACGGAAAAAAGACAAAGTAATAGCGATACGAAATGCTTCCGCGCTCAATGAAGAAAGACAAAAAGAAAATGGTCAACCCGCAAATGGTTCCAAATGTTTTTTGCGGTATCATTCCATCAAGTCCGGAAAGTTTGTAGAATTCCCGTAAGGAAAGGATACAGATGATAAAGAAAACGAGTAGGTAGGTCCACTCACTGTAAACAATACCGAAAATAATTCCCGAGGCTCCTAGCAAACCAGTGGCAATGCGTTGCGGAAGATTACTGAATTTTTTTGTGGTAGCGCTCAAGTGAGAGATGGATTAGAAGATTGAAATTTTGTTTTGAAGTACCATAGCGCAGTCGCCACAATTCCAGCAGCAACGATAACTGCCGGCCAGGGCGCTGCTTCTGGTGAATCTAAATTGGTGTCCACAATTTTTTTCTGATAAAGGTAAATCATACACACTGCAAAACCATTGTTCACAAAGTGAGCAAACATGGGCACCCATAGATTCCCTGACCAATAATAAAGGTATCCAAATAAGGCACCCAACAGCATCCGAGGTACAAATCCAAAAAATTGTGCGTGGATGGCGCTAAAAAAGAAGGCCGAGATCCAAATGGCCACGTGTATATTCTTGGTGCCTTTTAGCAACTCTGTTTGAATGATCCCTCTAAACAAAAATTCTTCACAGATGCCCGCAAAGACAGCTACGATAAGAAAAGCCAACGCAAACTCACTGAATGATTGAAATTGGGTAAGCATTTTGGTCAATGCGGCCAATTGGTCTTCTTTTGCCCTCGCCCATTTTTCAAAAGAGCTGAGGAAGTCGGGGAACTGAATATTTTCGTTCCATTCTATGATCGCAGAATCAGCCACGGCAAAAGCGACCACGATCCCAAACACGAGCAGCAACGCAAAGGGCTGTAGCTTTTTTGTGTTGAAGGAAGTCAGTTCTTTTTTTCGCATGGCAACCCAAACGAAATAGGGAGCTATCAAAAATCCGCATAGCGTTGTTATTCCTTGAACAACCAATAACGGAACACGCAATCGGTCGTCTGTTGGATTGGCCATATGCTCAAGGAAGCTTCCCTCGCCAGAATAGAAAAGTGAAGCAACGCCTGCCCCGATGGCTGTGCCCATCAAAATGCCAACACCGGATGCAATCACTACTAGCAGCAATACCGACCAGGCTGATTTCTCCTGATTGTCTATCATGAGGCGATAAAATGGTTAATTTTGTAGCCGCTTATGCGGAATAGGCGCAAACAACGCTGTTTTAAACGAATAATCAAACGTGGCGAAGATCGGAAACATAGATTTGGGCGAATTTCCCCTTCTACTTGCACCCATGGAGGATGTGAGCGATCCACCCTTTCGTGCCGTGTGCAAAGAAGGTGGTGCCGATTTGATGTATACTGAATTTATCTCTTCGGAAGGGCTGATTCGCGATGCGGCCAAGAGCCGTCAGAAACTGGACATATTCGAATATGAAAGGCCGATCGGCATCCAATTGTTTGGAGGTGATATCGGAAACATGGTCGAGTCTGCGAAAATCGCTACAGAAGTAAACCCAGATTTAATTGATATCAATTATGGTTGCCCTGTGAAAGCGGTAGCGTGCCGAGGTGCCGGGGCCGCTTTGCTGCAAGATATTCCTAAGATGGTGCAGATGACGTCAGATATTGTAAAGGCGACCCACTTACCGGTAACTGTAAAAACGCGCTTAGGCTGGGACGACAACACAAAAAATATTGTGGAGGTAGCGGAACGTCTGCAAGACATCGGCATCAAGGCGTTGACGGTTCACGGACGCACGCGCGTGCAGATGTATAAAGGCAGTGCCGACTGGACATTGATTGGGCAGATCAAAGAGAATCCTCGCATGCACATTCCGATTTTCGGCAATGGCGACATCGATTCACCTGAAAAGGCTGTGGAATATAAAAACCGTTATGGCGTAGATGGTGTTATGATTGGTCGCGCAGCTATTGGGGCACCTTGGTTTTTCAACGAGGTCAAACACTTTATCAAAACAGGTGAGCATCTGCCTGCACCCACGATTGCCGATCGCATTGACGTAACACGCAAACATTTAGATTTCTCCATTCGATGGAAAGGAAACAAACTCGGCATTTTTGAAATGCGTAGGCACTATACCAATTATTTTAAAGGTGTACCTGACTTCAAGCCCTTTAGAATGCAGTTGGTGGAGGCACCAACTATTGAAGAAGTGAATCAAATCCTGAACGAGGTTGCAGATGTTTATTTTCCGCAAGAGGTTATCGCTTAGTCGTTCGCGCTTTCACTTTTCAATAACATCCCTATAAATTATTACCTTTGTTCACATAATTATGACACAGCTAATACTAAATATTAAAAAAAGAAGTAAGGTTCCTTTTTTGAAAGAGTTGCTTAATGAAATGTCTTTCGTGGAAGTGATTGACCCAAGCAAGCAAAAAATCACCTTCAAAGAAAAACAGTTGTTGACGGATATTGAGGAGTCAGTTGGGTTCATAAATAGTTATAAAAAAGGTAAAGTGAAGGCCAAGTCGATTAGCGAATTGCTCGATGAGCTTTAAGATTGTCCCTACACCACCTTTTGAAAAAGAACTTAAGAATCTTGCAAAAAGGTATCCTTCCATCAAAAAAGATATTTCTGCCCTATTCGAATCATTGGCTAAAAATCCACAATCTGGAACTCCTTTGGGTTCGAATTGCTTTAAGGTACGATTAGCAATTACATCCAAAGGAAAAGGTAAATCTGGTGGTGCTCGTGTCATCACTTATGTTCAAATAATTGATGAAGAAATTTTTCTTATTGCTATCTACGACAAATCAGAAATTGATAGCATTTCACTGAATGCCATACGCGATAGGCTGAAAGCGCTTAATTAGATTTCAGATGTCAGAAAATAAAAAAAGTACAGCTGTTTTCCTATTGATTTTGCTGGCGTTGATCTGGGGTACCTCTTTTATCCTGATCAAACAAGGGCTCAAAGTCTTTTCTCCGGCTGAGGTTGGCTCGTTGCGAGTGGCGGCTGCTTCTGTTTTTCTATTGCCGTTTGCCTTCGTTCGTTGGAAAGAATTGAAGAAGGGCGATCACCTTAAGTTATTTCTGTCTGGGATGATGGGCATCTTCATTCCCGCATTTTTGTTTGCCTTGGCACAAACTCGTCTACAAAGTTCAGTCACCGGAATCTTGAATACACTGTCGCCTGTATGGGCGGTGGTGATGGGCGTACTCTTTTTTCACCAACGCTTTCGCGGATTTGCCATATTTGGTTTGTTGGTTTCGTTAGGCGGGGCAGTCATACTAGCGTTGGCTCGCGCAGAGGGCGACCTTGGAGGCTTCAATGCCTATGCACTGTTAGTGGTTTTGGCTTGTGCACTTTATGGTGCTAATGTAAATTTTTTGAAATTTAAAGTGGAGGGGCTTGGCTCCATGACTGTGACTAGTGTTTCACTTTTGCTCATCGGTCCTTTTGCTTTCGTTTATCTCTTTGGCTTTACGGATTTTACTCAGAAGTTAATTTCACAGGAAGGTGCGTGGCAGGCGGCCGGATTCATTGTGATTTTGGCATTGATGAGCACAGCTATTGCCAATTTGATTTTCAACAAAATGCTCCAGATTTCATCTCCGCTGTTTGCTGCATCAGTAACTTACCTGATCCCCGTTGTGTCGGTCATGTGGGGCGTGCTGGACGGAGAGAAACTCTACGTTGGCCATTTTATCGGTATGGTAGCTATTTTAGGAGGGGTTTATCTGGCGAACCGAAAGTAGATTTTACACCCTTTATCACCAACCAGGTCGATAACATCTCTTTTCTTACTACATTCGTTTTCTAAAATTTAGACAGCTATGAAAAAAGTATGCCTTGCCCTTATTGCCGTATTAGTTTTGGGCTGCAATGCCCCGAAAGAAGTAACGACTAAACAATACTCGGTCAATCAGTTTATGGACATCGTTCAAATCAATGGAGGCTCCTTTTCACCCGATGAAAGCAAGCTCGTTTATAACAGCAAGGCTACCGGGATTTTCAATGCCTACGAAATCGATTTGAAGACCGGAATTGAAAAGCAATTGACCGCCTCTACAGATAACGCCATTTTTAGCCAGTCTTATTTTCCGAACGATGACCGAATGCTTTACACCAGTGATAAAGGCGGCAATGAAATCAATCATTTGTATGTACGTAACCAAGATGGTTCCGTTATTGATCTAATCCAGGACAGTACCGCAAAAGCCCAGTTTGGCGGATGGAGCTACAATAAGAAATTGATGTACTACACGTCAAACAGCAGAGACAAGAAATTTTTTGATCTCTACAATGTTCAAGTTGCCGGAGGGGAAACAAAGGTGTATCCATCTACACTTGTTTACAAAAATGAAAAAGGGTTGAATCCAGATGTGATGTCGAACGATGATCGCTACATCGCGCTGAGCGAAACCATTACCACCAATAATTCAAACATGTATCTGCTCGATACGCAATCAGGTAAGCTGAATTTGTTGAGTAAACACGAAGGAGATGCGCAATACAACGCTCAGTACTTCAGTTTGGACGGCAAGACACTTTTTTACCTCACCGATGAGGGCAGCGAATTCATGTACCTGGCCAGTTATGATATTGCAACGGGCGAAAAGAAAAAAGTAGAAGAAGCACCTTGGGATATTATGTATGCTTATCTATCACGCAGCGGAAAGTATAGGGTAGTGGCCATCAATAATGATGCACGTACTGAAATAAAAATTTATAATGAGCAAGACGGAGGTAAACTCGTTTCCGTAGAAGGTTTGCCCGAAGGAGACATCACGGGTGTCAATATATCAGATAGCGAGAAATTGATGTCCTTTTACGTAAGCAGTTCAAAGTCGCCCAGCAACTTGTTTGTCTATAATTTCGATACCAAAGAGGTGAAGCAATTGACCAATACTATGACGAAAGAGATTGACCCGAACGATTTGGTCGCTGGCGAAGTGGTGCGGTTCAAATCGTTTGATGGGCTGGAAATTCCCTGCCTGCTCTATAAACCCAAAGGAATTAAAGAAGGCCAAAAGGTGCCTGCCTTACTCTGGATCCATGGAGGCCCGGGCGGACAAACACGCTTAAATTATTCGGCTGCGCTTCAGCACTTGGTCAATCATGGCTATGCGGTGTTGGCAGTTAACAACCGCGGAAGTTCAGGCTACGGAAAAACATTTTTTGCTGCTGATGATCGCAAACATGGCAACGAAGATTTGCGTGACTGTGTCGAATCAAAAAAACTATTGGCTTCGCTGCCCTATATCGATGCCGACAAAATCGGAATTTATGGCGGAAGCTATGGCGGCTATATGGTCATGGCCGCGCTGACTTTTGCTCCTAAAGAATTCAAAGTGGGTGTAAATCTTTTTGGAGTGACGAATTGGATCAGAACGCTACGCAGCATTCCATCTTGGTGGGAAGCACAACGAAAGGCTTTGTATACCGAACTTGGAGATCCTACCTCTGCTGATTCCGTTGCGCTCTATGCAAAGTCACCACTCTTTCACACCGATAAAATCACCAAGCCGTTTATCGTATTGCAGGGAAGCAATGATCCAAGGGTACTTCAGGTCGAGTCCGATGAGATTGTGGCGAACGCACGTAAAAATGGTGTGAAAGTAGAATATGTTATTTTCCCCGATGAAGGCCACGGGTTTGTAAAAAAGGAAAACAATATCAAGGCCTCAGAAGAAGTATTAAAGTTTTTGGATGCAAATCTCAAAGGTGTAAACCCATAAAAATTTAACGTAGGAATTTAGCGTTAACCTTTAACTTTGCAGCTTTAAATCAAGGTTACGTGAGCAAACCAGTTAAAATCGGAACAGTGCAGATGAGTTGCACCAAAAGCCCTTCTGAAAACTTACAGAAGGCAAAGGAGAAAATTCGCGAAGCTGCTAGCAAGGGAGCGCAAATAGTTTGCCTTCAGGAATTATTTACTTCTTTGTATTTCTGCGACACCGAAGACTACGAACACTTTAAATTGGCGGAAGTAATTCCCGGCCCATCTACTGACTCACTCTCATCATTGGCAAAAGAATTGGGAGTGGTGATCATCGCCTCATTATTTGAAAAACGTACACAAGGAATTTATCATAACACTACAGCCGTGCTAGATGCAGATGGCGCATACTTAGGCAAATATCGCAAAATGCACATCCCAGACGACCCCTCTTACTATGAGAAATTCTATTTTACTCCGGGCGATCTGGGCTACAAAGTTTTTAAAACCAAGTTCGCCACCATTGGCGTATTGATTTGTTGGGATCAATGGTATCCGGAAGCTTCTCGCATTACGGCCTTGATGGGTGCGGAAGTTTTATTTTACCCTACCGCTATTGGATGGGCTACTTCGCAAGATGAAGCTACCAATACAGAGCAGTACGGTGCCTGGCAGACCATTCAGCGCAGTCATGCTGTGGCCAATGGCTTACATGTAGTGAGTGTGAACCGAGTAGGCTTCGAACAAAATGGCGCTATGAAATTTTGGGGCGGCTCATTTATTGCCAATCCCTTAGGAACAATCCTTTATAAGGCACCCCACGAAAATGAAGAGGTGAATGTTACGGAAATTGATTTGAATAAAACCGACAGCGTGCGTGTGCACTGGCCCTTCATGCGCGACAGACGAATCGATTCCTATCAGCCAATTACAAAAAGATTTATTGACGAAGACTAAATTAGTTGCCAGTTACAGGTTGCCGGTTATCGGTAACAGGGAACTGGTAACCTGAAACTTATGACCCCTAAGAAACTAGGCTACCACTTCCCCGCAGAATTTGCTCCACACACTGCTACATGGCTAAGCTGGCCGCACAAAGAAGCCTCTTGGCCAGGAAAAATTGATTCGATATTTCCTGTGTATGCCCAATTTATCAAGTTGGTGGCGGAGGGTGAGAAAGTAAACATCAATGTGGCCGATGAGAAGATGAAGCAGTTTGCCGTATCCCATCTGGAAAAAGTAGGGGCGGATTTTAAAAACATCGATTTCTTTTTTCACCCCACCAACGATGCCTGGTGCCGCGACCACGGTCCCGCATTTTTGATTAACCCAACGGAGAAAAAGAAAATGATCGTGGACTGGGGCTATAATGCTTGGGGCGGAAAGTATCCTCCCTTTGATTTAGATGATGTGATTCCTACATTGATTGCTAAGCAATACAACATACCAGTGGTGCATCCGGGAATTGTAATGGAGGGTGGCTCGGTAGAATTTAACGGGAAGGGAACGCTATTAACTACACGCGCTTGTTTACTCAATCCGAATCGCAATCCCCATCTAAATCAATCGCAAATTGAAGAGTACTTAATAAATTATTACGGAGTAAATCACATTCTTTGGTTGGGCGATGGCATTATCGGAGACGATACTGATGGTCACATCGATGATCTCACCCGTTTTGTAAATAGCGATACGGTTGTCACCATTGTAGAAGAAAACAAGGGCGATGAAAATTACGAAATCTTGCAAGACAATTTAAAAGAACTGAAAACACTCCGCCTGGAGGACGGCAAGCCATTAAATATTATTGAATTGCCGATGCCATCTCCCGTTGTGTATGAAGACCAACGATTGCCAGCGTCTTACGCCAATTTTTATATTGCCAACAAGTACGTAGTGGTACCGACCTTCAGAGATAAAAACGATGATAGAGCATTGACTATTCTTCAAGCATGCTTTCCGGATAGGAAAGTGGTTGGCCTGGACTCAACCGATATAATTTGGGGATTGGGGTCTTTTCATTGCTTGAGCCAGCAAGAGCCAGCGGCATAATTTGTTAACCAAAAAGATTATTCTTTTCCTCCAAAGTCATTACCCGTTTGGAGATAGACAATATCTCCTTCAACAAAACATCGTTTTTGATTTCATGCTTAAGTGACTCACTTCGTAGTTCTTTAGTTTCGGTTTGTAATTGATGAATCTGCTGTGAACTGGCATCGATTCGTTTTAAGATTTCTTCAAACAAATGGTCATGGCTATCTAGCCGATCTAAAATTCTATCGGTCTTTTGAAGATATTCAGCCAATAATTCAATTATTTTCTCCTCGTTTTTCATAGGGATGCAAGAATTAGGTATTAAAATTACCTATTAGATATTCAAAATCAAAGCATATTGCCGAAAGCAAAAAATTGACGTGGCGTAATACATTGGCTAAGCACAATGTCATTTTCATCTACATCTTCAATCACGTCTATTGGCGGGAAAAATGAAATTCCGACTCGCTGACAGCGGATTCGGCACTCTGCTAGAAACTGATCATAAAATCCTTTTCCGTACCCCACCCTATTTCCCGACTTATCAAACGCCAATAGCGGCACCAATACCATTTCTATTTTTTCAGTGGGAGTAGGAACTCCCTGTTCTGGCTCCAATATTCCCCACTTATTTTTTTTGAGTTGATGAAGCCCTTCGAAATAGATGTTTTCCAACTGATCGCCAACCACTTTAGGGATTGAAATACGAACGTGTGGGAATTCTCTCCGAATTCGATCAATGATTGGCCACGTGTCGGGTTCTTTTTTGTTTTCGATGGGCAAGAAAATATGAATGCACTTGATGAACGAAAGATCAATTTGAGCAAAGAACTGATTGTAAAGTTGAAAATTAAGTTGCTGGTAGGCACCCTCGGATAGGGCAAGCCTCTTCTGAAGAAATGCTTTTCGAGCCTCCACTTTAGTCATAGATCAGCACATTGAACTTAAAATCAAATGGGGCGAGATGATCGATCACTTTCCGGATGAAAGACGGATCACTTTGATAGAAGTTTAGAAAATTGTCGGTTCGTTCTTGTAAACTTCCGTTCGGAAATAGCGAATCCTTCACGGCTTCAATTTGTCGAAGTTTGTCAGCATGTAGACGCTTTTCTGCCCGTAGCATTTTCTTCTCGATTTTCTCTAGTCCATTGACGGCCCTTTGTGTTTCCGCGCCAACGAATTTCGAAAGCGTTGCATCGATTTTAGTGGCGCGTTTTTTTACTTCATTCAGGATATGTTGAAGGGTTTCTAATTCTTTGCCTAACGAAAGTTGATGATTGCTATTCTGCGCAATCCAATGATTAAATAAATAGTTTTTCTCTTCGAATAAATCCTTGATCTCTAATTTTGTTTTTTCAAATTTTTTCATCGTTGGCTCATCCATCACCATCGCAAAAGATCGTGGGAGAAGAATAGGAAAAGGAGTTTCAAATTTCTCGAACACACCTTTCAACTGGAGCCAATACACCAACTCGGCCGGGCCGCCACAATAGGCCAGGTTGGGTAAGATTATCTCTTGGTACAAAGGACGCAAAACAACATTGGGGCTAAATTTTTCGGGTTCCTCCAAAATCATTTTCTCCACTTCTGCATTTGAAAATTTCAACGTTGAGTCTACTACTTGAAACCCGTCAGCGGTTTTTTCTAACCGACTGCGCAGCCCATCAATCAAGTAGAAAAAGTTTATCTCACGGGCATTGACTTGTGTATGATAGCCGCTGCTTTGAAGTTCTTGTGTGGCTTGATCAACCAAAGACTTTGAGCTGTGTTTGAACAGGTCATCCTTGGTAACATGTGCGAACGATTTTTTCAATTCGCGATTATCGGCATCTACTACCACCAACCCTTCTCCACCAAATAATGCATTGACATAATGATGCACGGCTTGCGATAGATTTTTACTCTTCGTATAGGCCTCCTTGAAAAGGGATATTTCTCCAGGTATTTCATTAAAAAGATTCTTAAATTCTTTCGTGTGAAATCTGCCTACTGCGCCTTGCTGTTCGGTACTCCAAACATATTTATTTCCGTACAAGCGAAAATATTTGATCTCTTCATAGTCATGGTCTTCAGAAGCCATCCAATAGACCGGTACGAAATGATAGGCCGGATAGGCTTCCTTTAGTTCTTTGCACGCGTTGATTACCGTGATAATCTTGTAAATGAAATAAAGAGGACCGGTAAAAATATTTAATTGATGACCGGTAGTAACAGTAAACGTTTTGGAGTCACCCAAAGACGCTATGTTCTGCTTTACTTTTTCGTTGATAGTCAAATTGCTGTATTGCCTCGTTAATTCGTGCATCAGCGACAATCGTTTTTCTTGAGGAAATGCAGCTTTCTCTTTGATTTGATCTTTGAAGCTTGCGACAGAAGGGAATCGAGAATAGAATTTTTTAAGGGTATCTTTTTGATTGATGTAATCGAGAAAAAAGGGACTAAATGCGTGAGTATCGGTAAAGTCAATCTTTCTTGTCTTCATACTACTTCGCTGGTAAGTTTATTTGACAACTTTTCATCTTACACTAGAATTGATGGATTCTTTTTTACGAAAGCTACGCAGTACAAGTATCAGCAACAAATCAGATAATTATTAGGCATACTTGCAACTAACGGCTGGTTGGGAACTTAAGTTCTTGAGGGTGTACGACAGTTTTACATTTCTCCGTGACCCTTGTGGTTTCTTTGTGTTCCCTGTGGTAAAAATGCAAACCACTAAGTTCTCAAAGGTTGCACAAAGTACACCATTGAGCTATCCACCTTAAGCAAAACTGTCGTACACCCGTTCTTGACACTAACGGTTGATTTGTTAAAAAACTCTAAATGACCTGTGCCATCAAATCAAACTCGGTGGCACTGGTGACTTTGGCTTGAACAAAATCTCCAATCCTTAAATACTCATTTGTGCCTTCAAAGATAACTTCATTATCCACTTCGGGTGAATCATGCTCTGTGCGTCCAATAAAACTTCCGCCTTCTTTCCGGTCAACAAGAACTTTAATTGTCTTGCCCACTTTCGCTTGATTAAGCTCCAGAGAAATCCCCTGCTGCAATTCCATCAATGCATCAACACGCTCTTGTTTTACATCAGCCGGAACATCATCAGCAAAAGAATGCGAGTGGGTGTTTTCTTCATGTGAATAGGGAAATACGCCTAGTCGATCGAAACGAGAATGCTCTACAAATCGCATCATCTCTTCAAAGTAAGCTTCTGATTCACCGGGGTGCCCGGCAATTAAAGTAGTGCGAATGGCAATGCCCGGTACTTTCGCCCGAATGGTCTGCAAAAGTTCTTCCGTTTTTTCACGCGTGATGCCACGCCTCATCACTTTCAGCATTTCAGAGGAGCCATGCTGAAGGGGTATGTCAAGGTATTTGCAAATATTATCTCTCTCAGCCATGGTTTCCAGAACGTCTAACGGAAAACCCATCGGGAAGGCATAATGCAATCGAATCCAATCGATACCTTCCACATCTGAAAGTTTTTTCAGAAGATCCGAGAGGTTGCGTTTTTTATAAATGTCTAATCCGTAATAGGTAGAATCTTGTGCAATGAGTAGTAGTTCTTTGGTTCCGTTTTTTGCCAGATTTTTTGCCTCCAGCACTAATTCTTCTATTGGTCGCGAAACATGTTTGCCGCGCATCAATGGAATGGCACAAAACGAACAGGGGCGGTCGCATCCCTCTGAAATTTTCAGGTAGGCAAAATGACTGGGATTGGTAAGAATGCGTTCTCCGACTAGTTCATGTTTGTAATTGGCGTTCAATTGTTTTAGTAGTCGAGATAAATCGCGTGTGCCAAACCACGCGTCCACTTCCGGAATTTCTTTTTCTAAATCTTGACTGTAGCGCTGCGAAAGGCAGCCTGTTACATACACCTTTTCTACCAATCCTTCTTCTTTGGCATCCACATAGCGCAGAATAGTATCGATGGATTCCTGTTTGGCATTATCGATAAACCCACAGGTATTGATGACTACGATATTTGAATCATCTTTTTTTGACTCGTGGGTGGCGTCAATGCCGTTGCCCTTCAACTGGGTAAGTAGTACTTCAGAATCCACGAGGTTTTTAGAACAACCTAGTGTAACGATATTGACTTTCGTCTTTTTAACGCCTTTCGTTTTCAATTTCTTCTAATAAGGGGGCAAATTTACGAAAAATACGCGCTGCGGAACGGAAGTTGGCACAGTGGTTGAAGTATATTTGCTGCTAAAGTAATGGCTCGAATTCTCCTTTTTTTGCTGGTTGTGTTAATGGGCGCCTCATGTTTTTATGAGCCCGATTGCCTAGTCACGGCCTCCTCGGCAGTCAAAATTGAGTTCAAACAAACAAAGACCAATCCCACTACGCGGGTTAGAACTGTGGTAGATTCTGCCTTAGTATTCAATTCGGTTTTAGTTTCGGGAATCGATACCGCCTACATCAAGTACAAACTCGGTCAATCCTTCAGCTCGGTTACGTTGCCGGTCGATCCGCGAGTGAAAACCATCAAATATGTTTTCAATATACGCTCAACATCAGGTGTAATTACCCGAAAAGATAGTATTGTTTTTAACTATGCCAGTGAAAGTGTTGTTATCGCACCCCGATGTGGTGCGTACACCTACTTTTTGGATTTAAAGATTTCCAAAACGAATTATGATTCAACCAAATACAAATTGGTCAGCAATCGCCTGCTAAAAGGAACTACCAATGTGCAAGTATTTTTTTAGTCTATTCCTTGTTATTGCCTGCGCTGCTTCAAGCTTCGGTCAAGAGAAGCCTGCGACTCGGGCTGACACCCTAAAGAATAGATATTTTCCAACTGGCTTGCGAGTCGGATTTGATGCGATTTCAATAATTCGAAGCCAAGACAATGCCTTCAAAGGTTGGGAGTTTAATGTTGATACGGATTTTTCACGGTACTATTTCACAGTAGATTACGGCTACTGGGCCACCAATCAATTGTTGGGAAATGGCAACTATCAAAATGCGGGGAACTACCTGCGAGTAGGGGCCGACATCAATTTTTTATTGAAAGATCCCGATAAGAATATGTTTTTTTTTGGTTTGCGTTATGGGCTATCTTCCTTCAATGAATCGGTCCAATATAAGAACAGCACTTTTTACACAGGCTTTGGTGGGATCGTTGGCAACGAAACCAATAGTAGTGTAAGCGGCAATTGGATAGAGGTGACCTCCGGTTTGCGCGTAAAAATTGTGGGCGGTTTTTGGATGGGCTATACTGCTCGGATAAAGTTTGCCCCCTCGGCCAGCGGAGGTGGGGCTTTACAGCCTTATGACATGCCCGGCTATGGAATTATTTCTGAAACGCCCTACTGGGGTTTTAACTATCAGCTTTTCTGGAGATTTGCGTGGAGGGAGACCCCTAATCTCAGAGTAAAGAATTAGGTTTTTAAACCCAATCGACCACTATGCGCAACTAATCCTATCATTCCCATTGATTAAATACATCATATTGATAGGATTTTTATATATTGATGATAGGATAGCACATGGATACACTGCGTGAACAAGAGATATTCTGGATCATACTAAAAAATGAACCGATCGGTATTTCTTCAATTTTAGAAAAAGCAGCCAACAAGGTTTCGATCCCTACAATGAATCGGCAGCTGGCAAAGTTAAAGAAGAGCAATTTTATTCTTTCGGAAGGAAACGGCCCACGCACAAAATACCGGGTAAACTTGAAAGGGCTCGTTCATGCTAAAATCAGCGTAGATGATTATTTCAAGATTGATGTTGACAGTCGTAAAATCTTAGAAAAGTACAATCCATCCATTTTTGAGAGCTTCAAAAGTGTGCCTTTGTTCACCAAGAGCGAAATCACTTTATTGGATAAACTCACAGCATCCTATCAAAAGAAAATAAAGGACATTTCGGCTACAAACTATAAACGAGAATTTGAAAGGTTGATGATCGAGTTGTCTTGGAAATCATCACAAATAGAAGGCAATACTTATGATTTGTTAGATACTGAACAACTATTGAAATACAATATTGCAGCCCCCAATCACACCCAAGAAGAGGCAGTCATGCTCTTGAACCACAAAGCAGCTATTGAATACACTAGAGAAAATGCAGACTTGTTCAATCGATTGGCGATCACCAAAATTATTGATATACATACGTTACTTACGCAAAAATTGGGCATCGCCAAATCAATCCGAAATCGACAGGTAAGAATTACAGGGACAAAGTATACGCCACCCGACAATAAGTTTGTAATAGAAGAAGCTGTTGAAAACTTATGTAAGTCGGTAAATGATGTTGAAAATGTGTTCGAGAAAGCTCTGAGAGCATTACTGTTGATAAGCTACATACAACCTTTTGATGACGGAAATAAAAGAACAGCAAGGCTGACGGCTAATGCGCTTTTGATGGCTGCAAATAAATGCCCACTATCCTACCGCAGCATTAGCCCGAGCGAGTATAAGAAGGCGATCTTACTTTTTTACGAAATGAATAATGTTCAGGCTTTCAAAAAGATATTTATCGACCAGTATCGATTTGCTGTGGAGAATTATTTTTAAGATACCGATCTCTTAAACAGCGAATCCACAAACTCCTTCTTGTTAAAGGTTTGGAGATCGTCAATTTTTTCACCTACGCCAATGTATTTTACCGGTATCTTAAATTCGTCAGAGATACCTATCACTACGCCACCTTTGGCGGTGCCGTCTAACTTAGTAATGGCTAAACAAGTTACATCTGTTGCTTTGGTAAACTCTCGTGCTTGTACAACTGCGTTTTGACCCGTGCTTCCATCCAACACGAGCATCACATCGTGTGGTGCATCGGGAATTACTTTTTGAATGACACGTTTAATCTTTGATAGCTCTTGCATCAAGTTTATTTTGGTGTGAAGTCGACCTGCTGTGTCTATGATGATGACATCCGCTCCCATCTCAACCCCTTTTTCAACCGCTTCAAAAGCCACCGCGGATGGATCGGTGTTCATTCCTTTTGAAATGACTGGAACACCTACTCGCTCGCCCCACAATTTTAGTTGATCAACAGCCGCAGCCCGAAAGGTATCCGCTGCACCAAGGACAACCGATTTTCCTCTTTTCTTAAATTGAGCAGCTAGTTTTCCAATCGTAGTAGTTTTGCCAACTCCATTTACGCCTACTACTAAAAGAACGTAAGGCTTTTTTCCTGTAGGCGTTTCAAAGTCCGCCAGGTCTTCCGTATTGTTTTCAGAAAGCAAATGCGCTATTTCTTGTTTTAGAATTGAGTCTAGCTCGGTTGTGCCGACATATTTATCTCTAGCTACTCTCGTCTGGATACGCTTGATAATTTTTAACGTGGTGTCTACCCCTACATCCGAAGAAATAAGGATCTCTTCCAGTTGGTCTAATACTTCCTCGTCAACAGAAGATTTTCCGGCAATCGCTTTTCCAAGTTTGCTAAAAAAATTCTCTTTCGACTTCTCAAGACCTTGGTCGAGAGATTCTTTTCCTGCCTGCCTGCCCTCCGCAAGGCTACGGGAGGCGGGCCGGTCAGGCTGGTTTTCTTTTGAAAAGAGATTTCCTAAAAAAGACATGGTTGAGAGGGTAAACAAAAAAGTCCCTCAAGGGGACTTCGTTATAAATTTATGGAATCAAATTACTTTTTGGCGAGTACTTCCTTTACCAAATCAGTAGTAACGATTTCTTCTTTGAAGATGTAAGAACCTGTCTTCTCTGATCTTACTGCACGGATAACCTTTGCGTAGTTTTTACCGTCTGTTTTCTTGAGCGATGCAACAACTTTCTTTGCCATGGTTATTTAATTTCTTTGTGGATGGTTTGTTTTTTCAAGATAGGATTGTACTTCTTAAGCTCAATCCGCTCAGTTGTATTCTTACGATTCTTAGTAGTAATGTGGCGACTCATGCCAGGCATACCGCTTGCTTTGTGCTCGGTACACTCTAATATTACTTGTATTCTGTTTTTGTTCCTTGCCATGGTGTAACTATGTTAAAAATGTTAGGCTGTAAACGTGCCTTTTTCTTTTGCCTCTTTCAAAACGGCTGAAATACCTCTCAAATTGATCGTTTTAATCGCTTTGGTAGATACTTTCAAGGTGACCCACTTATCCTCCTCAGGAATAAAGAATTTCTTTGTTTGGAGATTAGGGTAGAATTTCCGCTTCGTTTTGTTATTAGCGTGCGAAACATTGTTACCCGTTTGAGGTCTTTTTCCAGTAATTTGACAAACCCGTGCCATAAATCTTCGTTTTTTAGCCCTTTTCAAAAAGGGATTGCAAATATCGGCAAAACAACCTCAAATAAGCAAGGACGAACCAGAAATAACCGGGCAATTTGAATAAATGCCGTCCTCGCGCGCTTAATCTGGTTTTTTGAACAGGATACTGATCAATTGTGCCGGATCCAAATCGGTAAAATCATCAATTATGTAGTCTGTTTCCGCCAATTCTTTATGGGTGTGGGTGGTGGCGACACCCACCACTTTGGCGCCAGCGGCTCTGCCAGCTGTCACGCCTGATATAGAGTCTTCAAAAACAATACAACGGGAGGGCGGATAACCCAACGCAGCGGCACACTTCAAATAGATCTCAGGATTCGGTTTCCCGTGTTCGACAAACGAATCATCCAGTATTGTCGGAAAGTATCGACTCAAGTTCGTCTTGGCCATCACAAAATCAACATTGCTGCGGGGTGCTGAGGTGCCAATGGCACGTGCCAATTTTTGCCCATTCATTTTTTCTAAAAACTGGTCTAGGCCGGCCAAGGCTTTAATGTCATGTTGATACAAATCGCGAAATAGCCCCTCTTTTTCTTCGGCAAACTCATGAAGTTCTTCCGGGCTTAGCTCTCTTTCGAAGAGGTTTGTGATCCATTGCTTATTAGTACGCCCATAAATTCTGTTGCGAAGTTGTTCTTCTGTTAAATGGTAACCATACTTTTCACAAAACTGATGCAAAGCAACTTTGTGAAAGGGGTTACTGTCGATGATTACACCGTCCATGTCGAAGATAAAAGCAATAGTACTCATGCAGATGAATGAAGTGCGAGGTTAGTAGACTACAAAACGTCTGGAATAGGTTTTCCCATTCCATAAAAACTGCGCAATATACACACCGGCAGGTAGCAGTGTCATATTGATGGGATAATCTTGGTTAGCCGGCACAAAATAATTCTCCGATAAAGGCTGGCCCAATGTATTGTAAAAGCGAACAAACACATCTCGATCTGATTTTACTTTCAGAGGAGAAGTATTGCTGAAGTTGTAAGGATTGGGAAAAATAGAAACGGCTGGCTCTGGTGGGAGTTCTGTGCCCTCATCATTCCGTAAGATCATTAGCCCGCCCAGAAGGTTACCCACAATGATAGCGGGTTTGGTGCTGTTAAAGAGATTGGTGGTTGTTGGCCAAATTCGCCCGCCCAAGTTTCGGCTTTCGTACTCATTGGTTAGCTCATTGAACAGAATTTTTGTCACACGTTGTGCATCGCTGGTGATCGTGCGGAAGTCACGATAAATAGAAAGTACACCACGTTGATCACCGGTTACAAGATCTGCCTTTCCATCGGCATCCAGATCGGCTATAGCAAAAGAAAGATTTTGTCTGTCGGTACTACTGCCAAAGCCAAGGAAATTGGACGAGATCATCGTATATGTGTTGGTGTCGGGGGTACCTTGGTTTTTCCAGAACTCAACACCACCGGTGTCATTGCCTACCAGAATATCCGTTTGTCCATCTTGATCTACGTCCACTACTATCCAATTCTCACCGAGACTGAGACTCAAGTTGGTAGGTTTTGACGTTGCATCTTCGACCAGGAATCTGTCATTCGCTGAATTGACGATATACCGAAGTGTCGTTCTTCCGTTTACTTTGCTTGTGCTGCTAAAGACCAGATCCATTTTTCCATCCGCATTCATATCCGCAAATTGAATTTTTAGATTGTAGGAATTCAACACCGACAACCCAAAAAAATCATCGCTAATCCGTTTGAAGTAAGGAACCGCTGCGGTATTAATGTTTTCAAATTGAAAAATGGTGGCGGACGTTCCTTTAATGTAGGTTGATATGAATAAGTCTTGATCTCCATCTCCATCAAAGTCAAAAAATGCGGGAACCGAAAAATCACCCACGTCAATCATTTGCTCCTGCAAAAAATTGTTTTTCGTTAGCGTAAATTGTGGCACTTGGGCAGTGCCGGTGTTCTTATAAAGCAACAGCGATTTTGAAAAATCATTCGACAATGAGTTTCGTGAAGATAGATTTGGAGAGACCACCAAATCGCGAAGACCGTCAAAATCTACATCCTCGTAATAAGGAGTTGGAAAAAAGGGCATTGTAATTGGATTGCCAGCCGGGAAATTTGAAAAACTAGACATGAGAGGATTGGCAACGGAACCAGTGTTCGAGAGCAGATAAAGGTTGGAGCACGATTCTTCAGAGAAAAAGAGTTCTCGTATACCATCATTATTCAAATCAATGGACAACAAAGACTTGCCGCCTGTGTGCTGACTGCGCCCACCGCTCAATAATTGATCACATGTTTTTCCACCCGAGAACGAGATTTTTCCGCAGGCGCAATCTTCAAACTCTCCCCAAGTCTGGGTGATTCGTTGTAATTGCATGGAATCACAGCGACCCGTGCGCTCGATGCTAAGGTTCTTATGCCACTCTACCGTACCGATTCCCACAAAGCGAACGTTCAAGATGTCCAAATCTCCATCTCCATCTACGTCATCTATCGCAGGAATATCACTTTCATTTACTTTCAGATTGATATTAGAACTAAATCCGGCAGTGAGAAGTGGGAAGCCAGGGTTGTATGCGCGCCAGGAGAGTTGTTTACCGGACTTTGTGGTGTTTACGAATACAATAATTCCAAAAGGGTCACTGGTAAAGATGTCTTTCTTGCCATCACAATTAAAATCACGCAACAACATCCATTGGGAGATCTCCGTTGGAAAAAGCGATTCATAGTCAGGCGCATATTGAAGTACATTGCCTTGAGCCAGGTAAGTGATCACTTTGTTGGCTGTCCGATCAAAAACAACAACATCCTGAAGGCCGTCTCCATTCAGGTCCATCGTATTTATCTGAGCTGCATTTAGCCCCCCTGCCCACATTAAGCCAAGCCCCTTGCCGTCAATTTCACCTTTAATGGTCTGATCTAGTTTGTACGTGAACTGAGCATGACAAAAGCTGCCAGCTAACAAAAACAGACTTAACCAATAAAAACGTTTATACATACGTGGTTTAAAACGCGGATCGACCGATGCCTGTTATCTTTGCAGCAAGATAAATTGAATTTTTAGCTTTAGCCCACTGCAATCAATTATGGATATCGCCTCTCTATACCAGCTCTACCTAAAAAGTGGCAAGGTTTCTACCGACACCAGACAAATTGCTCCGGGCTCTCTCTTTTTCGCCATCAAAGGACCGAAATACAATGCTAATGCGTTTGCCCAAGAAGCACTTTCAAAAGGTGCCAGTTACGCAGTAGTTGACGAAAAGGAATATGACACGGACGATCGAACCATTTTGGTGGAAGACGGACTGACTGCTTTGCAACAATTGGCAACGTATCACCGCGATCATTTAAAGATCCCAGTCATTGGCCTCACTGGTTCTAATGGAAAAACCACCAGCAAGGAATTGTTAAACGCGGTGTTGAGCAAAAAGTATAGAACGCTGGCTACTAGAGGGAACCTGAATAATCACATTGGAGTGCCGCTCACTATTTTGTCGATTGATTCTTCCGTGGAGATAGCGATTATAGAGATGGGCGCAAATCATGTTGGAGAAATAGCGTTACTCAGTTCCATTGCCAAGCCCACTTATGGTTTTATCACCAATATTGGCAAGGCCCACATTGGCACGTTTGGCGGCTTTGAAAACATCATTCGCGGAAAATCAGAGTTGTATCAGCATTTGATCACTCAGGATGGGGTCGTTTTCATAAACTCTCAAAACCCGATTTTGGCCAATATGGCAAAGCGATTTAAAAACCCGATTTTCTATCCTGCAAAGGGCGACTACTATCAGTGCGAATTGATTAGCGCGGATCCGTTTATAAAAATCGAAACGGAAGAAGGAACGATCTTAAACACCCAAATGATTGGCAGTTACAATTTTGAAAACATAGCGGCAGCTTTGTGCATTGGTAACTATTTTGGTGTAGAGCCGGCAAAAGCTGAACAGGCAGTTGTCGAGTACGTACCTGATAACATGCGGTCGCAGATCATTCGGAAAGGAACAAATACAATTATTTTAGATGCCTATAATGCCAACCCAAGTTCGATGCAAGCGGCTGTCGAAAGTTTAGCGGGTATGAAAGCAAGAAACAAAGTGGCCATCGTTGGTGATATGTATGAACTAGAAGAAGAGGCAGAAAAGGAACATCGTAACCTGGGGAAGCTCCTTCAAGAAAAAAAATTCCACCGTGTTTATCTTTGTGGAACTCTGATCCGCGCAGCGAAAGAGGAGTGTCCCGCTGCTCGTCATTTTGAAACCCGAGAGTTACTTATTGATGAATTAAAGAAAAACCCGTTAACCGACTCGACAGTTTTGGTGAAAGCTTCAAGGGGAATGGGGCTGGAGGGCGTTGTTCTTTTTCTATAAGAATGCCGAATCAGATTTGTTTTTAATTTCAACTTAGCTAACTTAGCTAAATGGAAACGATAAACATTCATAAGGCAAAGACAAATCTATCCTCCCTTATTCAAAGAGTGCTGAAAGGTGAAAAGATAGTAATTGCGCGAAATGGAAAGCCTGTTGTGTCACTTAACAAAATCGGCAAAGAGAAAGGGGACAGAGTGCCTGGCAAACTGAAAGGAAAAATTTGGGTGGCGCCTGATTTTGATGAAACTCCTCAGGGATTTGAAGAATATATGAAATGAGGCTTCTACTCGATACTCACGTTGTGATTTGGTGGTACCAAGAGCCAAAAAAGATAAAAAATTCAACAATTGCCTTAATTAGCGATAGAAACAATTCTGTTTTTGTAAGCGATGTGGTTATTTGGGAAATGGTCATTAAAACTTCACTCGGAAAACTAAAGACCCTAGAAAATCTATACAAAGAGATTGAAAACGACTTTGATGCAATGCCCATCAAAACAAATCATATCCACGGAATTTCATCATTAGAATTTATTCATCACGACCCTTTTGATAGGCTTTTGATTGCTCAGTCGGTGATTGAAAATATTCCTCTTATCACTAGTGATAAACAAATAAACAGGTATGACCTCCAAATCATTAAGCCATAGTATGAATTTAGGGACAATATTGACTTTCCTAAAATCTCTCGCCAAAAACAACAATCGCGACTGGTTTGAAAAGAATAAGCTTAAGTATCTGGAAGCGAAGTTGGCTTTTGAAGATTTTTTAGAATCACTGCACAGTGAATTGCTAAAATTTGATGAAAGTTTGGCCGGGCTAAATCCAAGAAAATTAGGCTTCCGTATTTATCGCGATGTGCGATTCAGCAAAGACAAAAAGCCTTATAAACTAAATATGGGAGCCGGATTTTCTCCCAAAGGTAAAATGGAGCAAGAACCCGGATTTTATGTTCACATTCAGCCTAACAATCAAAGTTTTGTTGCTGGCGGCTTTTATATGCCCGATGCAGAGAAGCTTGCAAAAATCCGGCAAGAGATTGACTATAACCCCGAGTCATTGAAGAGGGTGCTTTCTGATAAAAAATTTAGAAGAATATTTCCGAAAGGCCTTGATGATTTTGATAGCCTAAAAAAAGCGCCAAAAGGTTACCCAAAAGACCATCCTCATGTGGATTGGCTTAGGCATAAGAGTTTCATTGTGTCGCACTATTTTTCTGACAAAGAAGTGGCAGATAAGAAGTTTGTCAAAAAGCTGGCTGAGGTTTGCAAGACGCTCAAGCCATTGAATGATTTTCTTAATGCCGCCATTAGCTAAGTTGAAAATCTGAACATCGGAATCTTCATCAATAGCGTGGATTCTCGTATTCTCAGTTACCTAATTTTCAAACCTTCAAATTATCCTATTTTCAATTTAAATTGGTTTTCTTTGCATTCCGTTTCGGGGCAAATATGCAGGATTTAAGAGTTACCATCATTCAATCTGACCTTCATTGGGAAGACATAGGGGCTAATTTGGCCTCTTTTGAGGAAAAAATATGGCGCATTGGCCAATCCACTGATGTGATCATTTTACCGGAAATGTTTACCACAGGATTTACCATGAAGGCCAATAAGCTGGCGGAGCACATGAATATGCGCACCTTCAAGTGGATGAAGCAGATGGCCGATCAAACAGGAGCCTTGATCTTAGGCAGCTTTATTGCAAACGTGCACGATCGATTCTACAATCGCCTCCTTTGGATGGAGCCGGGTGGCAATTTTAAAACCTATGATAAACGCCATTTGTTCCGCATGGCCGAAGAGCAACAAGTATACGCGCAGGGAGAGAGTCTGTTGATAGGGCATTGGAAAGGCTGGCGGATTTGTCCGCTTATCTGTTATGACTTGCGTTTTCCCGTTTGGAGTCGCAATCGTTGGAATCCTTCGTTGAAAAAATTGTCTTACGATTTGATGATTTATGTGGCCAACTGGCCAATGGTTCGATCTACTGCCTGGGAGACTTTGCTCCGCGCACGCGCGATCGAGAACCTAAGTTATGCGGTTGGAGTCAATCGAGTAGGTATTGATGGGAACGGTATTGAATACAACGGTCAGTCTTCGATCATTGGTCCGAAGGGAGATTCAATTTTTACCGTGGAAGGCATCGAATCAATAAAAACGTTAGAGTTGAGTAGCAATGCACTGCAAGCCTATCGCGATCGATTCCCGGCTTATTTGGACGCTGATGATTTTTCTGTGGAAGCAGAGGCGTTCGAGGAGAGAGATTTTTTACATGGGCTGAGTTAATTTAGAAATTTGCTGATTTGAAAATTTGAATAGAAACTTCAGGTTACTGCAGCTTTTGCTTCAACTTGTCGCTTTCTCAAATCCTTAAAAAGAGTTATGGTTAAAAAGATTACCCGCGCGCTCATCTCTGTTTACTACAAAGACAATTTAGAACCCATAGTCCATTCGCTCGCCAAGAGTAAAGTCGAATTTGTCTCAACGGGAGGTACACAAGAATTCATCGAGAAATTAGGTTACAAGGTGATCCCAGTTGAACAACTGACCGGTTACCCTTCCATTTTTGGGGGACGAGTGAAAACACTTCACCCCGCGGTGTTTGGTGGAATTCTTTATCGTAGGGAAGACCAAGGGGATTTAAAGCAAGCGAATGAATACAAAATAGCGCCCATTGATTTAGTGATTGTAGACTTATATCCCTTTGAGGAAACCGTGGCCAAGGGCGGCAGCGAAGATGAGATTGTTGAGAAGATTGATATTGGTGGGATATCGCTCATTCGTGGCGCAGCCAAAAATTTCAATGACGTTTTGATTGTCTCTTCTAGAAATCAATATGCAGAGCTTTTGGAGTTATTGGAGAGAAACCATGCGGCCACTGAGTTAGCAGATCGCAAACGTTTTGCTGCTAAAGCTTTTGACGTAACGTCTCATTACGATTCGGCCATATTCAGCTATTTCAATCAAGAGCAGCAATTGCCCAGTTTCAGGAGCAGTTTTCAAAACGGACAAGTACTGCGCTATGGAGAGAACCCACATCAAAAAGGCGTCTACTATGGCGAGTTAGAATCGCTGTTTCAGAAGTTGAACGGGAAAGAGCTTTCTTATAATAATCTGGTGGACGTAGATGCTGCTGTAAACCTGGTAAAGGAGTTTGAAGGGGAGGCAGCTTTTGTGATAATCAAACATACAAATGCCTGCGGGGTGGCAACTGGTTCATCTGTAAAAGAGGCCTACCTAAAAGCATTTCAGGCGGATACTATTTCTGCTTTTGGCGGAGTGTTGATAACCAATCAACCCATCGACCTTGCAGCTGCCGAAGAAATCAATAAGCTCTTTTTTGAGATACTAATCGCACCAGACTACGATGTAAACGCTCTTCAACTTTTGCGATCCAAAAAGAATCGGATGATTTTGCGGCAAAAGAAGGCGCTCACAGCAACCAAGCAATTCAAGAGCTTGTTAAATGGCGTAATTGAACAAGACGTGGACTTCAAAACAGACGCCAAAGGAGATTTAAAAACAGTCACTAAGGTAGAGCCTACTACTTCTGAAGTAAAAGCTCTTTTATTTGCCAGCAAAGTTTGCAAACACACCAAATCCAACACGATCATTCTGGCAGTAGATGGCCAAATGCTCTCTAGTGGTGTGGGGCAAACCAGCAGGGTAGATGCGTTGCGACAAGCTATTGACAAAGCTGCTGCGTTTGGTTTTGATGTAAAGAATTCTGTTATGGCCTCAGATGCTTTCTTCCCTTTCCCAGATTGTGTTGAAATAGCTTACAAACAGGGCGTAAGAGCAGTCATTCAGCCTGGAGGCTCCATTAAGGATCAAGAGTCGATCGATTTTTGTGATCAGCATGGAATGGCAATGGTGTTTACAGGGGTGAGGCATTTTAAACACTAGCACGTAAGTTATTAGGCGATTTCACTTTAAAAATCACCGGATTATTTCTGTAATTTCGGGCTTTCAAAATTTTTATTTTAGAGGAGATAACTAAATGGGACTATTCGATTTTTTTACCCAAGACATCGCCATCGATCTGGGCACAGCCAATACGCTGATTATTCATAAAGACAAGGTGGTGGTAGATGAGCCGAGCATTATCGCTATCGATAAAACGACAAACAAAGTGTTGGCCATTGGGCGAGAGGCCATGCAGATGCATGAGAAGACACACGACAATATTAAAACCATTCGACCTCTTAAAGAGGGGGTGATCGCTGATTTCCATGCGGCAGAGATGATGATCCGCGGCATGATTAAACTAATCGACACCGGTAGGAGATTGTTTCCGCCATCTTTACGAATGGTGATCTGCATCCCATCCGCCATAACGGAAGTTGAAAAGCGTGCTGTCCGCGACTCGGCAGAGCACGCCAATGCCAAAGAAGTATACATGATTCATGAGCCGATCGCTGCGGCCATCGGAATTGGGATCGACATTGAACAGCCCATTGGCAATATGATTGTGGATATTGGTGGGGGAACGACAGATATTGCTGTCATTGCTTTGTCGGGAATTGTTTGTGATCAATCTATACGTATTGCGGGCGATACTTTCAATCGTGATATTTTAGATTATATGCGCAGGCAGCACAACCTGTTGATTGGTGAGCGTTCTGCCGAACGTGTGAAAATTGAAGTGGGGTCTGCGTTGACCGAATTAGATGATGGCCCTGATGACTATGAAATCCGAGGTCGTGATTTAATGACTGGTATTCCAAAAACAATCAAGATTTCCTATTCAGAAGTGGCGTTTGCATTGGATAAATCAATATCCAAGTTGGAAGAGGCGGTATTGAAAGCACTCGAATTGTCGCCCCCCGAACTCTCAGCGGACATCTATGAGCAGGGTATTTACCTAACCGGAGGAGGAGCTATGTTGCGCGGCCTCGATAAGCGACTCTCCTTGAAAACCAAATTACCTATACACGTGGCGGAAGATCCTCTTCGCGCGGTAGTGAGAGGTACCGGTGCGGCATTGAAAAATCTTAACCACTACCGAAAAGTATTGATGACCTAAATGAATGGAACGGCTCCTTAAATTCCTTTTTGATTATAGGGCTTTTTTCACTTTTCTGTTTTTAGAGTTAGCTAGTGTGTGGCTGCTTGTTGAGAACAATCAATACCAGAGTACCACCTATTTCAATACATCAAATCAGATTGCGGCAAGCATTATCAGCACCTCTCAGAATATTCGGGAGTATTTTTCTTTACGAGACATCAATAGCGATCTGGCTATAGAAAATAGCAGACTTAGAAAAAAGCTAAGTCAACAAGATCAAATCTTGTTAGCTAGAGAACTTAGCCTCTTTGGAGACTCTACGATTATCAATCGTTTTGATTTTATCAGTGCCAAAGTGGTTAATAACTCTACCCGTTACTACAAGAATTTTATTACCATCAACAAAGGGAGGGATGATGGATTGCAGGCTGGAATGGCAGCCATTAGTCAAAGGGGAGCGGTAGGCAAAGTGAAATCAGTTTCAGAACATTATGCAGTGCTGATATCATTGTTAAATATTGACGAACAAGTTTCAAGCGTGATTAAGCGTACGGGTCACTTTGGAACGGTGCAATGGGATGGAACAGACACCCGATTTATTGATCTCAAGTATATTCCTCGGCACGTTGAATTGAAAGTAGGAGATACCATTGTTACCTCAGGATACAATTCGGTATTTCCCGAAGGAATTGTGATAGGAACAATTAGTAGTTTTAAACTGAACGAAGAAGCTCAATTTCATTCTATTAAAGTAGCCTTGTCCCAAGATTTTGGCAAGTTATCCTTTGTAGAAGTAGTTAGAAGCAATTTGAAAATAGAGAAAGATTCGTTAGAACAAAAAATAATAGGCGACCCGAAATGATACGCGGAGGAATTTTACAAATCGTTTTATTCTTTGTTTACCTCATTTTACAGGTCGTACTGCTAAAAAATTTGGTTCTCTTTAATACGTCATTTTGTTTTTTATATGTAGCGTTTATTCTTCTCTTGCCTGTAGAAATGAGCAATTTACTCCTGATGTTGATTGCTTTTCTGCTGGGGATTTCAGTTGATATTTTCTACAATAGCCTGGGCCTCCATACGATTGCTCTCGTGTTATTAGCTTACTTGAGAAATTATTGGCTTGCCACAATTACACCACAAGGCGGATATGATATTGGAACACCTCCTACTTTGGCAGCCAATGGATTGCAGTGGTTTTTGGTATACACTCTGCCACTCGTTTTTGTTCATCATTTGGTTCTTTTCTTTGTTGAGGCTTCTGGGTTTACCCTATTTTGGTATACCATGTTGAAAGCAGTTAGCAGCTTACTGTTTACCATGGCGGTAATGCTCTTACTTCAGTATCTTTCTCTAGATAGACGCAGATGAACGAAGGAAGGCGTGAAATAGTACAACTTGTTTTTGTGTTGATTGGCTTGATCTTCCTGGTCAAATTATTTTTTATTCAGGTGCTTGACAACAAGTATGCAGAGCTGGCCGACAGCAACGCCATACTTCGTCAGGTGGAATATCCCTTTCGGGGATTAATCACAGACCGGCATGGGAAACTCATTGTTTTTAACACACCAGAATATGATTTGACAGCGATTGTAAAAGACATTAAGAATTTCGACTCCGCTAAATTTTGCCAGGTTTTTGAACTCTCAAGAGAAGATCTGCGGCTTAAGTTTAGAGAGATGAAAAAGAGGAAAGAGTATTCACCAGTAAAACCAACTCTCTTTATTGATCAACTTTCTAATTTGGATTTTGCCCGTGTGCAAGATCGATTAGATGAATTCTCCGGTTTTTATATTGAGGCAAGAACGACCCGTGCCTATACGACCAGCGCATTAGCTAATGCACTTGGTTATGTAAGTGAACTAAGCAAAGATCAATTGGAAAGGGATGAAAAGACGTTCTATCGTCAAGGTGATTACATCGGGCAGAGTGGAATTGAATCCTACTATGAAGAACAGTTAAGGGGAAAACGTGGCGTGCGATTTAAACTTCGGAATGTAAAAGGTGTTGAAAAAGGGTCATTCAAAAACGGAGCATATGATACATTGTCAATTCCAGGCCAGGATTTGGTCTCTGGCATTGACTTAGATTTGCAACAGTATGGAGAACTGTTGATGAAGGGTAAATCAGGGAGTATTGCCGCCATTGAACCTTCATCAGGAGAAGTATTAGCATTGGTTTCCGGACCTTCTTATGATCCTACTCTTCTTACAGGAAGCGAATACAGCTCAAATTTTAGATTGATTAGCAATGATACCTTGAAGCCTTTATTCAACAGACCATTGATGGCGCAGTACCGCCCGGGATCTATTTTTAAAATTGCCCAGGCGATGACGGCTCTTCAAGAAAAAGTGATCACTCCAGAAACACGCATTCGATGCGACAAGTCTCTGATCGGTTGCCATGCGGGACATGATAATCAGGATTTGCGGGGAGCTATAGCAAATTCTTGTAACCCTTATTTTTTGGGTGTGCTTCGAAAGATGTTGAACAAAGGTGTTTCCAATTCACCCTTTGAAGACACACGCATCGGCCTTGCGGAATGGAACAAACACATTAACAGTTTTGGATTTGGAAGTAATTTAGGCATTGACCTTCCCAATGAAAAAGGAGGATTAATTCCAACGCCTGCCTATTATGATCAAGCCTATGACAATCGCCCCTGGAAATTTTCAAATATTTATTCCATAGCAATAGGGGAAGGAGAAAATCTGGTAGTGCCAATACAGATGGCAAACTTTGCTGCTATCATCGCCAATCGCGGCTACTATTACACACCTCATTTGATAAAGGCAGTTGGCAAAGAAGGAAAGCCATTGGCAAAATATACTGAGCGACATTATACAACCATAGACTCTTCCTATTTTAGAATTGCAGTGGACGCAATGCAACAAGTGGTAGAGTCTGGAACTGGGCAGTACAGGGCGCGACTAGCAGATATTATTGTGTGTGGAAAGACCGGCACAGTACAAAATGATCCGCTTCCCGCACACTCCGTGTTTATTGCTTTTGCCCCAAGGGATAATCCTAAAATCGCAATCTCGGTTTATGTGGAAGATGCCGGCCAAGGGGCACGTGCAGCCGCCTCTATTGCCAGTTTGATGATTGAGAAATATCTGTTAGGCAAAACAAAACGTCAGTTTATTGAAGACTATGTATTGGCCGGTAAATTCTTAGATCAAAAAAATTGAGGAG
Source organism: Flammeovirgaceae bacterium (assembly GCA_021299455.1). Taxonomy (GTDB): domain Bacteria; phylum Bacteroidota; class Bacteroidia; order Cytophagales; family Cyclobacteriaceae; genus ELB16-189. The sequence goes on from JAJTGQ010000017.1 coordinate 32,058, forward strand.
GGAAGATGACATATCGGTAAAGCTTGATTGGACCACGATCCTCTTGTTTGTGGCGCTAGTCACGCTAGGCTGGCTCAATATTTTTGCTGCGATTTATGATGAAACCGCTGACCAAACTATTTGGGATTTATCGCTGAGTTCGGGTCGGCAGTTAATGTTTATTGCTGCGGCAGCGGTGATTGTAATTATGATCATCATTATCGACATGCGTTTCTATGAAACGTTTGCCTATCTTTTTTATGGTTTGATATTAGTGCTTCTCTTTCTCGTTCCTCTCATCGGAAAAGAGGTAGGAGGAAATAAGGCTTGGATTGGGATCGGGTCTTTTGGTGTTCAACCCTCTGAGTTTGCAAAATTCATTACGGCATTGGCGGTAGCAAAGTATATTGGATCGGTAGGTTTCCGAATGGACAACCTACGCAATCAGGCTGTTTTATTTGCGTTGATTGGAGTTCCCATCATTCTCATACAGTTACAAAAAGATACAGGTACAGCGCTGGTTTTTACTTCTTTTGTATTGGTATTTTATAGAGAAGGAATGTCTCCTTTTCTTTTGATCGTTGGGGTATGCGCAGCAACGATTTTTGTGTTAACGCTTTTGATTCCCAATCCTCTTTACTTGCACGCAGCCATTGCTATAATTCTGATTTTGTTGATTTCTTTTGGCAAGAAAAAATTTAAGCGAATTGCTATTTTGGTTATTGGTGCATTGTTGATTAGTGGCGTCATTGTGAGTGTCGACTATGTGGTCAATAATGTGTTAAAACCGCATCAACAAAACAGGGTGAAAGTATTAGTCAATCCGGATATTGATCCTTTGGGCGTAGGATGGAACGTGACACAATCGAAAATTGCAATCGGAAGTGGAGGGCTTAATGGTAAAGGCTTTTTGAGAGGGACGCAAACTAAATTTGACTTTGTGCCGAAGCAAAGCACAGATTTTATTTTTTGCACAATAGGTGAGGAGTTTGGATGGATAGGCAGCTTGGTCGTGATTGGACTTTTTGTCGCGCTACTGCTACGGGTTATATTCTTGGCGGAAAGACAAAAGAGCCGGTTTGCCCGAGCCTATGGGTACAGTGTTGCATGCATTTTGTTTTTCCACTTTGCCATCAACATTGGCATGACGGTCGGCTTGTTTCCCGTTATCGGAATCCCTCTACCGTTCTTTAGTTATGGTGGTTCTTCGCTATGGGGGTTTACAATTCTATTGTTTGTTTTGTTGAAGCTGGACGCGCAC
>JAJTGQ010000073.1 GCA_021299455.1 Flammeovirgaceae bacterium
GCGCTCGCGATAATTCGGTGTGTGTGACCTTCCCAAACGAACTGATCTGGTAATCGGTCAGAATATCCAAGATGTGTTTGTCCATGGCTAAAGTTACTATTTTCCACAAACTCTCAGTAGCTTCGTGCGTAACATCAGTTAGTGAATAAGGAGTAAAGAATTATGAATAACGCGGCTGCCCTTTGGTATTTTGAGAGTGTCAATCTATATAACACGCTGTGCCCGCACAAGGTTAAAGCGATGGCTGGGAGGCACACTTTTTTAAATTTTAAGCGCGATCAGTTTATTTACTTCTTGGATGACAAAGCCACCCATATTTATATGATCGTAAATGGTCGTGTTAAGATAGGACGCTACCTTGATGAAGGAAAGGAAATTACGACCGCCATTTTATCGACTGGCGAAATATTTGGCGAGTTAGTTCTGGCTGGTGAAGAGACGAGAAGAGATTTTGCTCAAGCGATGGATGACTGCACCATTTGCCCATTGAGTTTGGACGAAATGAAGGAGCTCATGTATGATAATCGCGAGCTCAGTTTTAAGATGCTTAAGTTTGTAGGGCTGCGTTTGATGAAACTGGAGAGGAAATTAGAATTACTTGTATTTAAAGATGCCCGTACGCGAATTATAGAATTTATTAAAGACGCTGCGTCCTGGAAAGGAAAAAAGGTGGGCTTCGAAACACTCATTCAAACTAAACTCACCCATCAGGATATTGCTTCATTGACGGGTACATCACGTCAGACAGTCACAACGATCTTGAATGATCTAAAGGAAAAGAACCTGATTAATTTTGATCGGAAACGTATTTTGGTTCGCGATTTAGAAAAGCTCGTCTGACCGATTCTTATTTATACTTTCACGAAGTTGGGGGAAGATCTTTTTCTTCGTCCACGTCTGTTAAAACTGCAAGTTGAGCGTAGCTTAAACTTAGGTCTTTAAAGTTTTGGATAGTATCGGTTGCAACGGTGTCAGAGCTCCACGCTTTGTTTTTAAATAACACTGGAATCGGTTTTTTCATGCCGAGTAGATAATAGCCACCATCTTTAGCCGGGCCAATGACTGCATCGTTTGTATGTAGTTGGTCGAATGCCTGTTTGATAATATCTCGACTTAACTCAAAACAATCAGTGCCGATGATGCAAACCCGTTCATATCCGCTCTGAAATCCTTCAACAAAAGCATTATTCATCTTCTCGCCCAGATCATTTCCGTTCTGCAGTTTTTTTTGAAACGTGGTATTGGGCCATACATCTTCCGTATCCACAAAATTGGAATAGTAGATTACTTTATCGATTGCTAAATTTTCGGTGATGGCCCTCGTGTGTGAAGACAACTTGAGATAAATAGCAAGCGCCTTTTCATCGCCAAGGGTTTTAGCTAATCGGGTTTTTACTTTTCCGAGTTCAGGATTGCGATAGAAGATGATGAGAAGATTTTTTGATTGCATGCTTCAGTTCTAGAAGTTGATTCTCTTAGATCCTGATCTCGTATCAAAAAAATTTAACAGAATTATTTCTTTAGTTGTTGTTCGATAGAAAAGTCGATTGTGTTTGGTTAGCAAAAAGCCTCGAATATTCTTTTCTTGATTTTCTAGTGATCCGATTTCAGGTTGATCAGAAATGAGATCTAGGATCGTGTAAGTTCTGATGACAAAATTTTTTGTTACCTGACTTCCCCACTCCAACTCAAGATACTCCAAAATTTTATTGAACTTGTTATTCGCTCTTTTTGTCCAGACTATTTCTCTAGCCATTTAATGTGCTGTTGCTTTACTTGGTTGTGGCTAATAAGGTTATCAGGGTTAAGACTTTCATCGTATGAAAGCAAGAGTTCTTCCTTTTCTTCTTGATTTAATGTGTTCCAAAGACTTCCCGTTTGGTTGATATTCAATTGACGAATCAATTGAAAGTAACCCTTTAAAACTTCTTCGTCCTTGATTTCATCAATGAGTTTATGAAAAGCTTCTTTTGTCTTCATGCGCTTTTTTTGGTCTCTACAATAGTCAAATTTAATAAACTTTTACACCTTTCAGTAGCCACTTCGACCAATTCTTATTGTAGGTATGAACGCTATCTGTCGGCTGATTCTGCCTATTGACAACCTGCATCCCTTCGTTTTTCCATTCGAAAATGCCTCCATAGATATTGTATACATTTTGGTAGCCTAGCTTTTGTAGCTTTTCTCCCACTCTTTCGCTTCGGTAACCCACACTACAATACACGATTATCTTTTCGTTTTTGGGGAGTTTTTTGAGATCCTCTGTTGAATACGAATCATAGTTAAGAAATTGAGCACCTTTGAGATGGCTCACATTAAATTCTTCAGGGGCTCTTGTATCTAAAATTGTTATTTTCTCACCTTTTGTGACAAGTTCTTTCAAGTCTACCGGCTTTATCGTTTTTACGCTATTTCTATACAACGATTTTAATTTCCTATCATACTCAGTTTGTGCGCAGGCAGAATAGGTTAAAGCAAGTAAGACTATGCAAATGATTTTTCTTTTTTCCATATCAGTTCATAGGCAAGGTACCCAAATACTAGCAAATACTCGAAAGCAGTAACCCATAGATTCTCAGAAAAACCATCAGGGCTGTATCCAACATAAGTCAAAAATATCAGCGCGGACCAAACTATGGGAAAACGAAAAGTGGTAAAAACAGAAAGGGCTAGTAGCGTTGTTGTGTACCATGGATGGACAACGGTAGCAAATGCAAGATATATGAGAAGTACGAAAAGAGATGCGGTAAAGATATTCGATGTTCGATGATCGATATTGGTTAGTCGATTGACTTTCACTCCATCAATGGTCGCAAACAGTAGAATGGCTATTGTGCAATAAGCCGCCAGTTTCCACCCAACCGTTTGAATGATGTTGTACCCATATTTCCAAAATCCCCACTCACGAACTAAATAGTAGATGCTTGCATTGAACTCAAATTTTTTAAAGTAGTAGCCTATACTTTCGTTGAATCCTGAAATTATTTCAGCGTTGAGCAAAGGAAGAAAGAGCAAAATAGCGGACACTCCAACAACTAAATAGTAAATGGAAGATTTTTTCCAACCCAATCTACTAAACATCAACGGCAGAAAAATTAGCGGAACCAGCTTAGTGCAAATAGCAAGGCTGAAACTGATGGCAGATGAAATCAATTTACCTCTTGTAAGCAACCAATAGCTTAAGAGCAAAAAGAATATTAGCAAAGCCTCAAAATGAATATTGCCAGTCAGCTCTATAATGACAAGTGGATTAAGCGCGTACAGCAACACGTTTCTTGCTGGCAACTGATAATGATGGAGTATCTCTTTAATCAACCAAATAGTTCCAATTTCTGAGGCGAGTATGAATAGTCTGATAACAATAACACTTGATAAGATGGAGCCAAACGATAGCCTGGCTGCCACCCAGAAAATGAATTGATTAACCGGAGGATAGATGGTGAAGTAGTCAGGACTATTGAGTTTATCAAACAGGCTTTTATCTATGCCGGGTATCGTGCTGTTGTTTTCAATGTAGAAGCGGGGTAGTTCTGCAAATGGATGAACACCAGCCGCCAGCAGTCGACCGTCCCAGATAAACCGATAAAAATCATCGGACAAAAGTGGCGTGGAAAAAAGAAAACAAAGTCTAAAAAGGATCGCGGCAACTATCCAAAAGGAAATTTCTGTTTCACTTTCACTTCGAAGAACCCATACGTAGATCAAAAAGAGAAGTACAAAACTCACCAATAGTGGGGTGGTCTCATATCGCTCAATTTGGAATGCAACTAAACAATAGGAAATGAAAGATATAAGTAACAGAAAATAATTAAGAGGCTTTTGCTTACACATTCAAGGCAGGCTTCACTGAATAATAAAATACTCCACCAAAACCCAACGCTAGCATGACATGAAAGAAAATCAATCCCCCATCTTTCAACAAGACGCCAACCACTATTCCAAAAACGAAGTATAAGCACAGTAATCCCTCTAGCAACGTGAGCAAATTAATCTTCGTCTTGATATAAGAATTGTATTTCCAGGAATCTCCTTTTACTGTAACGTTGAATTTTGGTGTTCGAATAAAGGGTGTCTTACGCCCAAGTAATCCTTCCGCCACAGCTAATCCATTGTGCAATGAAAGTCCCATCGATACAATAAGGAATCGGGGATAGAGCGACCAAAAAATTGCTTTACGATTTGTGGGGTTAAATCGTTTTGTGGCTACCCAGTAAAAAAGAGTAATCGACAAAAAACCACCGAGAAAAATAATTCCCAAATTAAAGAGCCATGTAATCTCCGGATGTCTTGATTTGATGTATAGCATGGGAATGCTCAACATGGCTGTCAGCAGAAGGCAAATGAATACCGAGCTGTTGAAAAGATGAAAGAATGCGTGAGTTTTGTTTTTCCATGAAAGGGATGAGCGCAAAACATTTCCGAAATTTTTCTTGGCCGTTTCGGCTGCTCCCTTGTTCCAACGATATTGTTGTGATTTGATGGCGGGCATGATTACCGGTAACTCACCTTTTGTTTCGACTTCTTCTAGGTATTCGAATTTCCATCCCTTTAGTTGCGCCCGGTAGCTAAGATCTAGATCTTCAGTTAACGTGTCATTGCTCCAACCGCCTGCATTGTCAATACATGTTTTTCGCCAGATGCCACAGGTTCCATTAAAATTGATAAAACTTCCGGCTGCACTGCGTGCAGTTTGTTCAATCGAAAAATGTGCATCCAATCCAAATGCTTGAAGTTGGGTGAGAATCGAATAGTCTTTATTGATGTGCCCCCATCGTGTTTGCACTACTCCCACTTTTTCATTATTGAAATACGGCATTGTTTTTTTAAGAAAATCGGGTGAGGGAATAAAATCCGCATCGAAAATGGCAATGAATTCTCCTGAAGCAATATGAAAACCATGATCAAGCGCTCCGGCTTTATATCCCACTCTGTGTTCTCGGTGTATCAGTTTAAAATTTAAGCCAAGTGGTCGCAACGATTCTATTTTCTTTAAAATGATTTCTGTGGTTTCGTCAGTGGAATCATCTAGTACCTGTATCTCCAGTTTTTCTTTTGGGTAGTCAAATAGTGAAACGGCATCAAGCAATCGCTCCACCACATATTTTTCGTTGTAAATAGGCAGTTGAATGGTGATGAGTGGAGTCGTTACGAATTCAGGTTTTACTGGGGGTAGGTTTTTCTTTGATTTAAGATAAACATAGGTCAGGTGCAATTGCCCTATGCTAAACAGGAAAATATAGAATAACGAGAGAGAATATACTATAGTAACTACTATTTCCATCAGGTTCATGCGTTTGCCACGGGCTCAAATTCCAAGCTTGAACCAGTGGACTTACTTATAAGTACTTAAATATCGTAAACAAAATCTTGTAACCGGCCATCACCGTACCTTTTACAGTGCCAGAGATTTTCGACACGCCTATTCGCTTTCTGTATCTCACCGGAATTTCTACACATTTTAAACCTTTCTTGGCGGCTTTAAGTTGCATCTCGACAGTCCATCCATAGGTTTTGTCCTGCATGTCTAGTTCCAATAGTTTATCAAACCGGATTGCACGAAAAGGACCCAGGTCCGTAAACCTCACTTTATAAAGCAATTTCAAAAGTCGGGTAGCTAACCAATTGCCAAAAATTTGTTGGGGCGTCATGGAGCCTTTTTCTTTGTTGCCTAATGCCCGAGAGCCGATCACTAATTCGGCCTTGTTGTCGAGAATAGGTTGAATCAATTGAGTTATTTCTTCTGGATAGTCGGAGTGATCGGCATCTAGAAAAACAATAATATCTGGTCTTATTGCTAAGCGCTTTGCATACTCAATTCCTTTCAGGCAGGCACGTCCGTAACCAGGTGTTGATTCATGCAAAACGGTAGCTCCATTTTCGCGGGCAATTATGTCCGTCTTGTCTGTAGAGGCATTATTTACAACAATGATTTCATCAATCAAGTGTTTAGGAATCTCCCGAATGACTTGGCCAACTCCATTTTCCTCATTAAAGGCAGGGATAATTACACTGATCTTTCTCATCAAATTAATATTGCAAATATCAACTTTTCAGGCTTAGCAAAATAATTTGACGACACCGCGAAAACAAATCGCTAAAGTGATTTAGTATAAACGATTGATGTTGGCACTATTCAAGTATTCGAACATGATTGTTCCCAATTAAGATAGGCTCACCAAATCTTCCTTCTTCTTCCTTTACTTCCAGATTTAGAACACCACGAGGGCAAACCGATGAACAGACTCCACAACCCACGCATGAGCTGCGCACAATATTCTGTCCTCGTTGGGCGTACCAGCGAACATCAATACCCATTTCACAATACGTTGAGCAATTGCCACAAGAAATACATTGGCCGCCATTCGTTGTAATTCTAAATCGCGATTTGAAACGCTGAATGATTCCCAAATAGGCGGCCAATGGGCAACCAAAGCGGCACCAAGTGCGGTTACCCATCAACGGATAAAAACCTGTGCCAACCACTCCCGCAAATCCTGCTCCAATGAATGCTCCATAGACTTCCCGCAGTTTGTAGCTGTCAAAAAAGAGAACCCAGGATGAGTTAGTAAAGTAAGTGTAGAGTACGCCTCCCGTCATGACCACCGCAAATACTAGAACGCCATGAATCATCCATCGTTCAATTTTCCACGCACTCAATTTCTTATTGGAAAGTTGGCGATAGGGGTCTCCCAGTGTTTCCGCCAATCCACCACACCCACAAACCCAACTGCAATACCACCGCTTGCCAAAAAAATAAACCAATACAGGAACAGCGATAATGATAAGCGCAATACCCCATACTAACATAAACACTCCCAATCCCCCATTTGCTAATAGTGTATCTAGTCGGTTGTTAAAAAAGAAAGAATAGTCTAGCGGCCAAATGTTTTTGAAATCAAAATAGGGCTGATTGAGACGAATCATAATTTCAGGTATTAGGAATGCAAATGCTGTTTGAAAGAACATTACTGAACACGTTCGTAAAATTTGGTATTTGCTATGGCGATAGTTGATAATCATTCGCACGCCCATGATCAGAATGCAAAGTGTATAGATAAAGCCGTAAAGAAAGAACCGACCTGCTTCGTTGCCACTTAACAAATGACTTACGGGATCAACCATCAACACCCAGTTCGTCATGTATTCTGGATAAAAGTAGAGAAAGACATAAAAAGCGATCAGCCAACTACCTGTTAAAATACCTAGCCATTGAACATTCTTCATTACATTGAAAAAGATACCATTGTTCTTTATGCCCGGGGGCAACTGCAGTTTTGGAAGGATGTAGAGCAAGGAACCAATGATGCAAAGGCCAAAGGTTAAAAACAGATAGAGAGTAGGATTGCTTTTGATCGGACTGATTGCCGCAGCTTTGGTGATTGAATATTTTAGATCCTTGACAGCATACCTATCAAATCCGAATTGACTGATGATGCTGTATTTTTTGATGTTGTCGGCTACATTTTGAATTTGTTCGCGCGAGGTCGCTTGACCATCCAGCCAACTGCCATTGTCTTTAAAGGCTTTTCTTTTAAATGTGCTTTGCTCGTCATTGCCTGTAAATACAGAATCTACAGAGGCAATCGTAAATTTTTCTTTATTGTACGAGGCCAACTTATCCAATTCCGTATTAGACAAACTGAAAGTGGCCAATTGCTTTTCGTTTACTCTTTCAAAGGCTGCTGACAAGTCAGCGACAAACTTAAAATTAGAGGAAGACTCAGAAGAAATGATTTCTTTTGTTTCCAATACTAAGGCGCTTGCTTTTTTCTCATCACCGATCTGGCTCTTGACAATCTCGGGAGTAAGCTGGTAACCAGACCAAAAAAAAGAAACGTTGAACAATGCAAAGCCGATCACGAATAGAGTAAGTCCGATCGTTTTTAAGTATTTCATTGCTGGCTAATTAGGCTGTTTGTCTTTTTGTATTCGCTGATAATTTCATCCTCGTGTCGGCTAAAAAATTCAGGGTCGAAATTCGCTTCCACTAAGTGTTCCATCACAAAGTCGATGCTTCTCTTTTCTCGTAGCCATTTATCAAAGCATTCGTGGCGCATACGGATTCCGAACGTGTTAATACCCAAAAATTGATTCGTGATTTTATCCCAGACTACGTGCACACATTTGACACCGCTCGTGTGTTCCCAATAGAATTCCATTTCATTGGACTTCAGCTCGTTCCACACATTGCCATAGGTTTGGTATTCAATATCAAAAAATTTGGCTGAGTTGAACCAGGGCCCCGGCTCATACTTGGCTTTTTCTCCACAGATTGTTTGTGCGACTACTTCGCCCATCATACGACCCGTATACCAAACCTGCTCTATGTTTCGCCTGCCAGGTAAATCATATTTACGCTCCACGCAATCCCCTAATGCATACACATCAGGCACATTGGTTTCTAGAAATTCATTTACCAGCACACCTCGTTTTGTTGCAATACCGGAACCTTTTAAAAAATCAATGTTTGGCGAAACGCCTACGGTTATTCCCACAAATTGGCAGTCGATAGTTTCGCCTTTATTTGTAACGATCGATTTAACCTTTCCATTGCCATCCGATTGTATTTCTTTTAACTCGGTGTTGAGCCTTAGATCCACATGGTGTGAGCGCACATGTCGGCTGATTAGGTTGGCCTCTTGAATCGGCAGGACGTTACTCCAGAACTCATTCTCTCTTACTAAAATCGTTACTCCTATTTTTCGGGTTAGTAACATCTCGGCCATTTCGATTCCAATCAATCCGCCACCTACTATCACCGCGTGCTTGATCCCTTTGGAATTTTGTTCCATTAATTCCAGATCTTGGAAACTATACAATCCTTGTACCCCTTTCAAGTCTTGTCCTGGCCAGCCGAACTTGTTTGATTTTGAGCCTGAGGCAATGATTAAAATGTCGTACTTAAAATTACCCCGGTTTCTCAGAATTAGTTTTTTTGATTCCGAATCGACTTTTTCAACGCAATCTTTTACCAATTCGATTCTATTTTTTTTCCAAAACCAATCTTCATAAGGTTTAGTATTCTCATATTTCATGTGCCCCATGTAGATATACATCAGGGCGGTTCGAGAGAAGAAATGCTCAGTTTCCCCAGAGATTACAGTAATGTTATCGTTGCTGCTCTTTCTAATATTCCGAGCAGCAGTTATGCCGCTGATTCCGTTTCCGATAATGACAATATGCTTCATAGATAAGGCAAGGTCAATAATTTCAATAACACAGTTTGTCAACTATTTGACAAGATTTACAGTTAAAACAATAATACACTTGATTTTAAATCTACGATAAATCCAATACAATTTGTTTTGTCGTACATACACTAAGCAGATACATATGAAAACCTTGCTAGTAACACTATTTTTTTTGGCTACATCGCTATTGAGCATTGCTGAAGCCCAGTTTTCAACTTTCACCAATTCTTTAGACGCCTACTTGAAGAAGTACATCTTCAATGGTTCGGTCGCTTATGGGAAAATAAAATAAAACAAAACATTGGTGAAGTTGCGCTTTATGTGCCTTGATTGACGGATTGAATTTGGATAAGCAACTAAACGAAAGAACAACGGCTGCATTTAACAATCCAGATTGGTTAAAAACAAACAATGCGGATAAGAAAAACGAATTGTCCAAGATATTTGAGTGGTACAAAAAGGATTTAGCGGCCGATGGGAAAACAGAACTAGAGTGGCTCAAACAATATAGAAAAGAAAAACTCAGCTACTTACGCGGTGGGATTTTATCAATACAATTGGGTGCTAAAAGAAAAATGAAAAAAGGCTAAACACTAAACTCTGCTTCTTTTTCTTTTTTTGCTGACGTGATGGCTTCCGGCCAGTACATTTGTTCGTAGTATTCCTGCGCCATTCGGCCACCGTCAAAGAAAGGAAGCACATCTGTCATCCCTGCTTTAACAATCTTTGTCCACTTAGAGGGTGATTTATAATACATTGGAATAATCTCATTCTCCAGTAAGTCGAGTAGATTCTTAGCTTCCTCAAAATCTCTTTCCTCTACTGAAAGTGAGTCGTCAGCTTTAGGGATAATAAAAGAATTCTTTCCGTGTTTTGCGAATTCCGGAACCCATCCATCCGGAATTGAGAGGTTGATCGATCCATTCATTGCTGCCGTCATTCCTGACGTTCCCGAAGCTTCATGATACATTCGAGGGTTGTTCAGCCACAAATCAGATCCTTTTTTCAAGTGAGCAGAAAGCCAAAGTTCGTAGCCGGTTAAAACCGTGCAATTAGGCAAATCCTTTGTCTTCCAATAGATTTCGTTAAAGATATTGATGGCAGCGTAATCCTCAGGATAGGGTTTTCCTGCCCAAATCATTTGGATTGGGAATTCTTTATTGTTTGCGATTTTTAAAAACCTATCAAAATCAGAGAGCAATAAATTGGCGCGTTTGTAACCCGCAAATCTGCGCGCCCACACTAATGTCAAGACATTGGGATCAAATAGTTTACCGGTTTGATTCGCTACTACCCGGAAGAGCTTATATTTTAAGTATTTTTTGCGTTCGGCCAAGGCATCGTCATCGTCTTTGCTACAGGCTTTTTCCAAGAGTGTGTCTTGCCAGTAGGTTCTGTTTTGTGCATTGGTGATAGCACCGATTTCACAGATGCCATCATTACCACCCCACATTTTGCGAGACACCTCACCGTGCAATTGTGAAACACCATTGGCTTTCTTCGCCATGCGTAGTGCGGTGAGGGTATAGTTGAGTATCCCGTGTTCGGGGTGCACGAGTTCATTCACTTGATCTACTGTTAACCCATTAAAGAAGCCCATGCTATTCAGCAACGGGATGCTGTGAGCTTCATTGCCAGCCAGCTCTGGTGTATGTGTTGTAAAGACCACGCGCTTTTTAACTTCGTTCAAATCCTTGAATTTGTCCATTAATGAAAAACACAATGGCAATGCGTGTCCTTCATTCATGTGATAGATGTCAGTTGGCCTTTTCAACTCCTCCAATAATTTGGCACCACCAATTCCTAAAAGGATTGACTGGGTAATTCGGGTGGTTTCATTGGGGTCATACAGGCGATGACTGATGGTTTGCGCCAAAAAGTCGTTTTCAGGGATATCCGTTGTCAATAAAAAGAGCGGAGCCGTTTTGAACACCTCCGGCTTTAACAACAGCGCTTTGACATACACTTTTGCACCGTGGATAGTGATTGGAAAAAGAATTCCCGGATCTGTTAGAAATGAATAATCTTTATCTCGAAAGGTAGCCTTTAGCGTTTGATCTTGATTTCTCTCCTGATCGTAATACCCTTTTTTCCAGAGAATGCCTATGCCAATAATATTTTGCTTTAGCTCATAGGCGCTCCGCATGTGTGAACCCGCCAAAAACCCAAGTCCACCACTATATATTTTTAACGGCTGATCAATGGCGAATTCCATCGAGAAATAAGCCACCGGCTTGCTGTACTTTTTATCAAAAGAGTAGGGGAAAAGAGTCTTTAGATCGATCATTGATTTTGTCTTTTTAATTCGGGCTTTATCATTAAGGGTGTGAAACTAACACTCCCTGACCAATTTGGGTAGACAAAAATCATTTGAAGGGATGCTTTGTCATCCGCAAACGATTGTAATCCTCTTTAAATTTCAAGTTTCCATCATTGGCTAAAGGTATTTTAGTGCAATTGAAATTGTTTTGCTAGAAGAAAAATCCACCCTTGCCTTCTCAAAACCAGGTGGCCCTAAGCTTCCTATTGCATCATTTGAAAATCCGAAACCTTCTTTTGGCACACCAAAAAAATTAGAATCCAATTTTCCGTTTTCATTACTGTCGTGCATAACGCTTAAGCCGTAAGAACCAGCAGGAAGATTATCAAAAGTAACCTCCGCCTCGCCTTTGATTGCTTTCGTTATTTTTCCCTGAAAGCGTGTTTTCATAAACTCCTTTTCGGAGTTATAAAGTGCTACGGCAATTTGGCCCACGTCATCCTTGATATTCGAAATCTGTACGGTCAATGTTTTGTTTTGTGCAAAAAGGCCGCTCAATGAAATCCATGAGACAAAAATCAGCGCGAGAATGGTTTTCCTTTCTTGCGACAAAATTTCAAAATTAGTTGTTCGAAATTTCATACTTTTAGCATCTATCCGAAAATGATATGGCAACAATCACCTTAAAGTTAAACAACAAAAGTCACATCATAGATGCTGACCCTAAAATGCCTTTACTGTGGGCCATTCGAGATCTGGTGGGACTTACCGGGACGAAGTATGGTTGCGGGATTGCGCAGTGTGGAGCCTGCACCGTTCATTTAGAAGGTAAACCAGTTCGGTCATGCTCAATTCCCGTTTCGGTGGCTGCAAACAAAAATGTGACTACCATTGAAGGGCTATCATCCGATAACTCCGATGTGGTGCAACGCGCATGGATTCTCGAGCAGGTACCGCAATGCGGATATTGTCAAAGTGGTCAGATCATGGCTGCGAGTGCACTATTGAAGAGCAAACCTAACCCATCCGACAAAGATATTGATATGGCCATGCAAGGTCATATTTGCCGATGTGGCACCTACCCACGCATCAGAAAAGCGATAAAGAAAGCGGCTCAATTGATGGCTCAAAAATAGAATACCATGGAAACAACCGATAGGAATTTATCAAGAAGAAATTTTATAAAAATTTCAGGTTTAACCGGCACCGCGCTAACCCTCGGCATTGGTTTTTCAGCCTCTGGCAAAGATATGGCGATTGTGAGGGCCTCTTCCGCTGAAACCACAAGCATAGAAGTAAACGCTTGGATTTCGATTGACACCCAAGGTAAGGTCACAATCATTAACCATCGCTCTGAAATGGGGCAAGGATCGTTCCAGTCCGTGCCACAGATGATTGCTGAGGAATTGGAAGTTTCTTTAGATCAGGTAAATATTGTTTTTGCTCCGGGCAATGGAAGGAGGTACGGTAGTCAGGTAACAGGAGGAAGTTCGACTATCAGAGGCTCCTATCAAAAACTCCTTCGGTTGGGTGCATCGGCAAGGCATATGTTGATTGAAACGGCTGCAAAGAGATGGGGAGTAGCGGCCGGTGATTGCTATGCTGAAAATGGGGAGGTGATTCACAAGGCATTGGGCAAGAAACTGAACTATGGCGACTTGGTGACAGAAGCCGCGAAACTCGAGCCCCCCAAAGAAGTGAAGTTGAAAAACCCAAAAGATTATAAAATTATTCGTAAACCTCTCCCGAGGCAGGACACACCTACAAAAGTAAATGGCAAGGCTATTTTTGGGTTAGATTTTAAATTGCCCGGAATGCTGTATGCGGTGGTGGAAAGAAGTCCTCGTTTTCAAGGAAAGGTGGTGAAATTTGACGATAGTGAAACACGTAAGGTACCGGGTGTGAAGTTTGTCTTGAAAGTGAATCGCGATGAGTTTGATAATATGCGTGAAGGGGTGGCCGTGGTTGCAACCAACACGTGGGCAGCCATCCAAGGAAGAAAAGTTTTAAAAGTAGAATGGGATGATAGTGCTTTTCCTCATCATAATTCGGAAGAACTCTACGCCAAAATGCGCGAGCTCGTGAAGGGAGATCCCATTTCCTTTCGCACCATGGGCAATACCGCAAAGACTTTTGCGAAAGCAGAAAAGAAAGTAGAAGCCACCTATGAAACTCCTTATGAGTCGCACAGTTGCATGGAACCACTGAACTGTGTGGCCAACGTTACTGATGATAAGTGTGAGATTTGGGGTCCTATTCAAGGACCCGATTGGATTCAACAAAATATCTGTGGTCATCTAAAACTACCCCCAGAGAAAGTGATTGTGAATATGACTTTTTTAGGTGGCGGATTTGGGCGCAAGGCGTTTACCGATTACCCGTATGAAGCGGTGATGATTTCAAAAGAAATCAAGGCCCCCGTTCAAGTGGTTTGGACGCGCGAAGACGACATGACTATTGGACCCTTCCGTCCCGGCATGGTGTATCAATGTAAAGGTGTGGTTACAGAGGGTGGGCGTATAGGTTCTTTCGAAACGAAAATCTCCGGCCAAAACATGGATTTACAAAATCCAGGTGCTGATAAGTCGGCCTACAACAGCAGCGATACAGAGGGATTTTTAGAGGGTTACTTTAATTCCATTCCACACTATAGTTTTGGTGATTCACCACTTGATTCACCAATACCTGTAATGTGGTGGCGGTCTGTTTATGCATCTACTAACGCGTTCGCTTTCGAAAGTTTTTTAGATGAATTAGCGGTTAAAGCAGAAAAAGATCCACTCGATTTTCGAAGACAACATTTGAGTGAACGATATCAATTGTTGATTGACAAGTTAGAAGCAGTCTCCAATTGGAAAGCACGCAAGAAAAATGAAGGCTTGCCTGCCGAAGCTTCAGCAAAGGTAGGATATGGTGTGGCGATTACAGAATGCTTTTCAAGCATTGTGGGGGAAGTAGTAAAGGTTTCGAGGGACACCTTAGGAAAAGTAAAAATTGATAAAGTGTGGGCGGTGATGGATTGCGGCTGGTATGTGAACCCCGATATTATTAAGGCACAAATTGAGGGCAGTATTATTATGGCATTGGGCGCATCCACAAAGCACGAAACGACTTTCAAGGATGGAAAAGCAGTGGAGCGAAATTTTGATAGCTACAAAATGCCGCGCATTCAAGATACGCCTGAAATTGAAATTTATGTTATGGACAACGAAGAAAAAGCGGGTGGAGTTGGAGAGCCGGCTTTGCCGCCTTTTACACCCGCATTGACAAATGCAATATTTGATTTGACCGGCAAGCGAATTAGAAAATTGCCTTTTAGTTTGGATTCGATCGCATAGTTTAGATTTTGAAAAAGTATTTTATTGAATATGAAGAAAGGTATTTTGTTTTTTGTTTTCAGTCTATTAATCATCACGTTTTCTTCGTTTCAAAAGAAGACACCTTTTGATTTGAAGGCCAGTATTTCCCGGGGTCAGGAAATTTACAATGTTAATTGCATCGCCTGCCATATGGAAAAAGGGGAGGGGCTTGAGGGCGTGTACCCTCCACTGGCAAAATCTGATTACTTGATGGCCGACAAGAAGCGCTCGATCATTCAGATACTCAAAGGAGTGACGGGACCCATGAAGGTAAACCGAGTGGACTATGACGGTGAAATGAATGCATTTGATTTGAGTGATGGCGAGGTGAGTGATGTGTTGAACTATGTACGAAATTCTTTTGGGAATAAAGGAGGCGCAGTGTTGCCATCCGAGGTGCTGGCTGCCAGGAAGTAAATTTCAACTGTAGCTTTTCTGCATCCATAAGAAAAAAGTGTGTGCTTTGCAGCACATTTCGAATTAAAACGCTTTTATTCCATTTTTCTGGCTGCTCAATCACAACTACCTTTGCACTTTTTACAGCTACTATGGCAGACGAAAAGAGCCTCCATTTTTTAGAGGAGATTGTTGAACAAGATTTGAAAGAGGGAAAGTACACGAGGATCGCTACGCGTTTTCCACCTGAGCCCAATGGATATTTGCACCTGGGGCACGCTAAAAGCATTTGCCTTAATTTTGGCATGGCTCAAAAATATGGGGGTACTACTAACCTGCGTTTTGACGATACCAACCCAAGCACCGAAGAAACAGAGTATGTAGAAAGCATTAAAGAAGATGTGCGTTGGCTTGGTTTCGCGTGGGCCAACGAGTTTTATGCATCTGATTATTTTGAGCAGCTTTATGCCTTTGCGCATCGACTGATAGATAAGGATCTTGCCTACGTGGACGATAGCAGCAGCGAAGACATGGCCACGCAAAAAGGAACGCCTACCAAACCAGGTGTAGCCAATCAATACCGCAGTCGATCGATCGAAGAGAACAGGCAGCTCTTTACTGACATGCGGGCCGGAAAATACAAAGACGGAGAAAAAGTGCTACGTGCTAAAATAGATATGGCGCACGTCAATATGCTCATGCGCGATCCGGTGATCTATCGCATCAAACATGCCCATCATCACCGCACAGGCGATGCGTGGTGCATTTACCCGATGTATGACTTCGCCCATGGCCAAAGCGATTCGATTGAGAAGATTACTCACAGCATTTGTACGCTGGAGTTTGTGCCCCATCGCGAGTTGTATGATTGGTGCATTCAAAAGTTGGAAATCTACCCTTCGCATCAGTATGAGTTTGCGCGCCTTAATGTGACCTATACGGTGATGAGCAAGCGAAAACTGTTGGCGCTCGTCAACGAGAAATACGTCAACGGATGGGACGATCCTCGCATGCCTACACTGAGTGGGATGCGCAGACGTGGCTATACGCCCGAGAGTATCCGCGAGTTTTGCGACAAAATAGGCGTTGCCAAACGCGAGAACCTGATCGACATTGGCTTGCTGGAATTTTGCGTACGCGAGCATTTGAATAAAATTGCGTTGCGCAGAATGGTGGTGTTAAATCCCATCAAAGTAGTGCTTACTAATTATCCGGAAGGACAAGAAGAAATATTGACGAGCGAGAATAATCCTGAAGACCCTTCTCTGGGTTTGCGTGAGATGCCTTTCGGCAAGGAATTGTTGATTGAAGCGGATGACTTTATGGAGGTGCCCGCCAAAAAATATTTTAGGCTGGCACCCGGTCAGATGGTGCGGTTGAAAAGTGCGTTCATCATCAAGTGCGACACGTTTGTAAAAGATGCGAACGGCTCCATCACCGAGTTGCATTGTACCTATGTGCCCGAAAGCAGAAGTGGATCAGACACATCGGGTCTTAGCGTGAAGGGTGTCATCCATTGGTTGAGTGCGCGCCATGCCGTACCCATCGAAGTGCGACAGTACGACCGACTGTTTCGAGTGGAGGATCCTGCTTTGATTGGCGATAATCTGCGTGATGCACTCCATCCGGATTCAATAAAAGTGACCACCGCCATGGCAGAGCCTGCCTTACAATCAGCGACAAAAGCCGACCGATTTCAATTTATGCGCACCGGCTATTTTTGTTTAGACACCGATGCCACAGAAAAGAAGTTGATATTCAATCGCACGGTTACGTTGAAAGACATGTGGGCGAAGGAGACAGCAAAGGGAAAGTAGTTGTTTGTTTGTTGATTACCGATTACCGATTACCCGCCTCTGACCATTGACCATAGCTCTACGGCTTACCGGTTGTTGCGTACCTTCCGATCTGCTCTTTCATACTCTTAAATGTTTCGTAGGGTGCTTTGTGTGCCAGTGAATTCACCACCCAGACGGGCACCACGCCACCGAAGTCAATTTCGATTACATACTCTATGGATAAACGTCCAGGTGCGTTCTCCTTCACTTTCCAAATTGCTTTCGACATCGGGATGCGCACTACGTCTTCTTTGGCAGGAATAAAGTTTGGTAAACTTGTGGCCGAAATGATCCACTCATCGTTTGCTTTTCTTTCTATTTTCAGCTGAATCACAAAATCACGGTTGTCAATGACTGGTGCACTTACCTCGGTATGATAAATAATTTCTTGCGGACTGACTGTTTTTAAAAGTTTTGCGCTGACGGTTCGGTATTGCCAATCGCCCAAGTGATCGATATCCAGTAACATATGCTGCAATTGCTCGGGGCTGGCCGCCAGCTCAAAGTTGGCTTTGATCATTTTATATTTTGAATTGGCTGACGCACATGTAAACACCTGAATGCTATCTTTTTCTAATTTCAGCGTGCAATCTATTTGTGCAGCAACGGTAAGCGAAAGGAGAAGTAAGGCGATGGTGATCAATTTCATTTCAGGCTAACACGAATCGCACACAAAAAAGTTTCACTCTAGCGGAAGTTCTAGTTGGTAGCCGACAGCAAAACCCGAAAAGTCGTCTTTGAGAAAATGCGAAGACAGAAACAAAGAGCGGGTTGTTCGTGTCAGGGTAACAAAATGAAACATCGGCTTGTAGGTGGGTGCAAGATCTTTCAGGCTTTCGCTTTCGCGAAGGGGCTGATGGATGCCACCTCCTCCGCCAATCACCAAGAAGTCTTTGCCATCGTTCTTAAAATGCTCAAAGGCGTGCGAGTGCCCCGTCATAAACAGTTTTGCTTTTTTAGAACGATTAAATGCAGGAAGAAAGTGTTCTTGGACCGCTTCTGATGAGCCCACAATCTTACTATTTGAAAGTGGGGCATGGTGACAAGTGACAATCGTTAATTTAATACTCGGATCGGTATCGAGATTTTTTAACGCAGCCTCTAACCAGGTTTGTTGAAAAGCCACATCGTTAGCAGATAGTTTTTTGAAATTGGAATTGACGAGCACTACTGCAATGGAGTCTGTAACGATTTGGAACCCGGTTCTTACTTGATCTGGGAAGCGATGTTTAAATCGTCCTTCGCCTTTCTTTGCCCGCATCATCACATCGTGGTTGCCCAGCAAAGCCGAGACCCGAATGCCTTCATCCCTGCATGCTTTCAGGCGAGTATCCATCTCTTTCCACTTTTTTTCTCTATAGCCCAATGCCACTACATCGCCCAAAACAAAAACCTGTGCTGGTTTTTGCCTGATGATCTCCCTAAAAATCAAGTCTGTGGCTTCAACATTTCGATTCGATTTCAGAAAAAGTTTTTCACCCCACATGGGCTCTTGGGTGTCACTTACAAATGCAATTGTGGGCGATTGTGCCGCCAGCAGCGAGTTTCCCAAAAGAAAAACGACCGTCCAAAATAGGGGTAGGAAAGTTGACGTAGTGTTGTTCAAGTATTGAAAAATAAAATTAGTTTTGATTTTTAATGCAAACCATCGAACCTGTTGACAACAAGATTACGAATAGTTATGCGAAATTGTAAAAGTCCGCGTCTCATTTCCCGTTGGCAAATGAAGGCTTTTGCAGTGGTAGTTTGCTTGCTTACTTTTTTAAATGTTTTCGCACAGCAAAATGAAAAGCCAACAGAGCCCACAACGTTCAGTATTTCGCTAGCCAGTATGTACTATCCGCATTACAGCCGGCTAGGTAGGTTTCAAAAGGAGATAGCCCTCTCTCAAATTTACTTGCCATTTGACTGGCTGGAAACGGCTGCGCAAGTTCCGCTGTTACAATTTCATGGACTTGTCGGAATTACAAAGAGAATTTCCATTGATGCACGATTATCTTCTCTTGTGGTTGCCAATCAAATTTCGATAGGCCCCCGGTTGCAGCATGAGTTCGGCCGTTTTTCAATCAGCGGTGGCTATGATGTTGGTTATGCCTTTGGCGCATTGACGGAATTTGGTTTTAACAGTAGTCTGAGTAACTGGAACAACTATCCCAATTTGTCAGTTGGCTTTCGGTGGAATGACATTGCGTTTACACTCAAAGGAGAGTTGAATTATGTGACCTCCTTCTCCACGTCACAAGGCGACAACACAATCAACCGTAATGCTGATTTTTACAATGGATACACTATCGGTCTGTACATCGAGCAGCGTTTATGGAAGCACCATGTCCTGATTGTGGCGTTGAAGAACTCGTATTCCCGATACCATTTTATGGCGTGGCCTGCGTTTTCTACCTTCAATCGATTTTATGATATACCTGAGTTGTATTTGGGTTTGATGCTAGGAAAGAATGGATGAAACAAATTATGGACAGCTCATTTTGGAATCGTGAATGAAACTGCATGTCAGACGGAGCTTGTCGAAGTCGCTTTAGAATCTTTAATAAGAAAATGAAAATAGCCATTCGTCTTTTGTTGGTAGTTGTGTATGGAGCGATTTCAGTGCGCTGCACCACAGAGAATCCAATTATTGTACCGCGCCTGCTGCCACCCATAAGCGGACTCACAAAGATTCCGGAGGCAACCAAGCCCGTGATGGACGGAGTTTACCGTGTGGTAAGGGGTAGCGAACGATTTGGAGAACAAGTGGTGGTGAAATGGCGGGGAGATCGACTTTCGATTTTTAGCAATAACAACTACATCGTGTTGCCAACTGGGTTTAAAGATTCTACTATCTTTTTACAGGGCTATTGGCGCAATCCCCAAAGTGACGCAGCAGGTCTCGCCTCATTCGCAATTGCGAAAACAGAGGGTGCCAGAAACCTGTTGAAGGGTTTGCCAAGCACCAACACACAGATCAAAGGTGTCTATGGAAATGGCGATGCCGCGCCCAATCAGGAATTTACGTTGCAATACCTCCGTCCGTTTTCTGCTGAGGTAAAGTCAAAGGATTTTTTTGTGGTCGCTCATCGTGCGGGGGGTAGAACGTCCGATCGGTTACCTGCTTCTGAGAATAGCATTCGCATGATTAATTTTACCGAACATCTGGGTTCCAATGGCATCGAAATAGACATTCGACTTACGAAAGACAAAGTACCGGTACTCTATCACGATGAAGACATCAATATTCGCCTCACTATCAAGGGACCGTTGAATGGAAATATCAATAGTTTTACCTATGCGCAGATCAACACTTTTGTTTGGCTGATTCGGGGCGAAAAAATACCAAAACTGGAAGA